>JALDXR010000280.1:0-5369 GCA_032154865.1 Nocardioidaceae bacterium | reverse complement strand
CGGTCGCGGTTCCTCGGCAGTCTGGGCTAGGCGACTCGGCGCTCGCGCACCTCGTAGTGCTGCGACCGCTCGTCGAAGTGTGCGAGGAGCCTGCGGGCCGCGGGTGGCACCACCGAGGTTTCGTAATCCTCGCCGGCGAACGCGCGGACCGAGTCCATCGAGTCGAACCACATGACCGTGATGAACTCGACTTCGTCTCCGACATCGCGTCGGAACACCTGGATCTCGTGGAACCCGTCGATCGAACGACTCTCGATGCCGGTGATGACCTCGTCGCGTAGCAGTGCCTCGTAGGCATCGGCGTTGCCCGGACGGGTGTACCCGTGCCAGATACGGCTGATCATGCGGCCATTCTTCCTTCCTCGTCGAGCTGAGCAGTCGGTCACTCGGTGCGGAGGACATCGACCGCCGAGGCGTGGGCAGCCATCCGGGCCGGCACGCTCGTGGCCGCGACGACCAGGAGCACGGTCGCCACGGGGACCAGAGCCAGCCAGGTCCACGACGCAATCGTCGGGTCGCCGTCCCCGCCGGCGGCGCGATAGACCGCGACGTACAAGGCGACGCCGACCGGGACGGACAGCACGCTCGCGATCGCGGCCAGGAGGGCGTACGGCGAGACCAGAGTCGACGCGACCTGGCGAGGGGTCAATCCGACCGTCTTGAGCACACCGAAGTCGCGTAGCCGCTCGCGCAACCCGAGCAGCGCGATGGCCAGCAGCGAGGCGATCGCGATCAGCAGCAACACACCGTCGAGGGTGTAGACGAGCACCGGGAGCTCCGCCGGCACGTCACTCACCTGCCCAGCCGGCTGGGCGTCGAGCGAGGCCTGCATGGACAACGCGAACACGAACGCCGCACCCGTCAGCGAGATCGCGCCGGCCAGCAGCAGGGCCCGGGCTCGACCGGCGAGCAGCGTACGGGCACCGACGGCCAGCGGTACGCCGACGGGGAGCCTCGCGACGAGCCGGGCGAGAAGCGAGGTGCTCGGCGGCGCGGACCGGCCGGACTCGAGGGAGTGCAGGACGGAGAACCGGGTGCGGCGCCGGGTCGCGAGCCACGTGCTGAGCACCAACACCAGCACCACCAGGGCCGCCGCCACCACCAGGTGAGCCGGGTTCGCGGCCACCGTCGGCGACCCGAGCATGGTCTCCGACGACGGTCCGGCCAACAGCGGCGCGAGCAGCGCACCCGCGGCGAACCCGAGGACGGCCGCGACGAGTCCCAGCCCGGCCGACTCGATCACGAAGACGAGGGTGACCTGACGAGGTGTCAGTCCGACCGCCTTGAGCAGTCCGATCTGACGGTGCTGCTCGAGCGCCCGGGCACCGACCAGGATCGCCACCACGGCGAAGACGACCGCGAGCAGCACCACGGCGTACATCGCAAGGATCAGCTGAAGCGGCTGGGCGTCCATCAGCGCGACCGAGCGCTGCTCCTGCCAGGTCTGGGCGCTGACGCTGCCAGGGGGCGCATGGGCCAGGATCGAGCCGGCGACCCTCGGCGCGGCGGCCGGATCGGCCAGCCGCAGAGCCACCGTCCAACTCCCCAGATCCCCCAGCGGCTGCAGGCTGTCGAACGTGGGCCGGTCGACCCAGGCCACGCCCGGGTTGGAGCGTGGATAACGCGCCACGCTGGGCAGTACCGCCGTTCCGACCACCGGGAGCCGCACGCCACCGGCGAAGGTCAGCCGATCCCCCACGCCGAGGCCGAGGGCCGACGCCAGGCTGTGTTCGAGCACGATGCCGTCGCCGGGCGCGGCGGTGCCGGCGATGCGTACTGGAGCGTTGACCCGCGGCCGCCCGGAGAGCCCGGAGATCCGTACCGGCTCCGATCCGTCGCCGGTCCGCAGCTCAACCGTGGTCTCAGGCACCGGTGCGCCTGCCTCGACGACTCCTTGGCGTGACTGCAGAGCTCGGGCCGCCTTCTCGCTGGGCACGTTGGCGAGGACGTGCGCACCGTGGGCGGCGGCGAACGTACGGTCCCACGGCTCCCGCCCGGTCTGGCCGACCTCGACGGCGAGTACGACCGTGGCCGCGGCCGTCGCGGCGAGCAGCAACGTCAGCGCACTCGCGAGAAGCCGGGTCCGGATCCCCGAGAACGCCAGCCGCACCAGGGTCGTCGTCATCAGAGCGGTTCGGGGTCGAAGGGCAAGGTCACCGGTCGCGCCGCACCAAGGGTGCGGTCGTCGAAGACGCGCCCGTCGCGCAGGGTCACCACGCGGTCGGCCGCGGCCGCCACCCGGGCGTCGTGGGTCGCGAGAAGCAGGGTCTGCCCCCGACCGTGCGCCTCCCGCAGCAGGCCGAGCACCTCCCGCGCGGAGCCCGAGTCGAGGTTGCCGGTCGGCTCGTCGCCGACCACGAGGTCGGGCTGGTTCGCGAGCGCCCGGGCGAGCGCGACGCGTTGCTGCTGGCCGCCGGACAGCCGGGACGGCGCGCTCCGGCCCTTGTCGCCGATCCCGAGGTCCGCAAGCAGGCCCCGCGCCGTTCGCCGCGCCTCGCGGCGGCTCGTGCCGGTGAGGAGCAGCGGGAGCTCCACGTTCGCCTCCGCCGACAGTGTGGGCAGGAGGTTGAAGAACTGGAAGACGAAGCCGAGCCGCCGTCGCCGGAGCCTCGCCAGTGCGGTCTCGCTGAGCTGGTCGATCCGCTCGCCCTCGAACCACACCGCACCAGCCGACGGACGGTCGAGGCCGGCCACCAGGTTGAGCAAGGTCGACTTGCCGCAACCGCTCGGACCCATGACCGCCACGAACTCGCCCCGGCGCACGGTCAGGTCGACTCCGTTCAGGGCCACGACCGGCAGACCGCCGGTGTCGTAGGTCTTGGCCAGGTCGCAGGCCTTGAGGAGCGCGGTCATGACGCCGATCCGCCCGCTACCAGCCGCTCCTCGATCAGGTCCAGCCAGCCGAGGTCGGCCTTGAGGTGGAGTACGGCGCCCTCGACCATCAGCTCGGTCGTCGGCGAGTGACCGTTCGCGGCCAGCCGGGCGTCGAGGTCCCGCAGCGACTGGAGGTACTCGCGGCGCTGCTGCTCGATCATGGTCAACGGGTCGGCCAAGCCCACCGACGTCGCGACCACGAACTTGATGAAGAACGCGTCCTTGAGCCGCGACCCGGGCACCGGCACGTTGACCCAGGACCGCAGCACCTCCCGCCCACCCTCGGTCAGCCGATAGACCTTCTTGCCGCGGTTGTCGTCGGCCACGCTCTCGCCCTCGACGAGCCCGTCGCGCTCCAGCCTGGCGAGCGTCGAGTAGATCTGCCCGCTGTTGAGCTCGGGCAGCAGCGACCCGAACTCCTGCTCCAGCGCCTGCTTCAGCTCGTACCCGTGGCCGCGGCCGCCGGAGAGCAGTGCCATGAAGACTTCTCGCATAGATATCAAGAATAGGTATCGGATAGCTATTTGTCACCGGCGACCGCGTCAGACCGGCCGGCTGGACCCCGGCTCGTCGCCGTGCACGGGGGTCCCCGCCCTCATACGCTGATACTTCGTGACAGCCATCCTCGAAGGGCTGGACGCGGGGACGCGAGAGCGGATCGAGTCCCTGCGCCGGCACGGCGAGTTCTTCTGGCTCGATATCTCACTCGGGGATGCGAGCGAAGCCGACCTGCGCCGGGCCCTGGGGCTTCCGGACAGTTCCCTTCCGCCGCTTCTCGGGTTCGGTGAGGGCGTCGGGTCGTCACGGATGTTCCACACCGACGGCAAGCACCTCGTCTTCGCCTTCAGCTGCTACCTCGAGTCCGACGGCGACGACGAAGGACAGCTCTTTCGGCTGCACGGAGTCGAGGTCCACGTTGTCGTCACCGGCGAGTTCATCCTGACGTTGCACGAGGAGCCGGCCTCACTGCCGGCACTTCTGACTCCGGACATCCCTGAAGGCCGAAGCGAGCAGTACGCCGTCTACGCCATCCTCGACGCCATGATCGTCAGCGCCTTCGACGCGCTGAACGAGGTGGAGACGATGCTGGAAGACCTCGCGGTGACGTCCACCGACATGCGATCCGGTCGCCTGCGGACGGAAACGGTGCGCGGGATCACCACGCAGCTGAACAAGCTGCGGCGCCGAGCCGCGGTCCAGCGCGGTCTCTCCGAGCGCATCGGCCTCGAGATCGGACGGGTCGAGGGACTGCGCTCGGACAAGGTGCCCTACTTCGAGCGGATCGGCCGGCAGGTGAACCGCCAGGTGGACGCGATCGACGCCGCCGCGCAGGCGGCGGGGCAGCTGATCGACCTGCGGCTGAACGAGACCATCTACTGGCTGACCGTCGTCTCGACGATCTTCCTCCCACTCACCTTCGTCACCGGGTTCTTCGGCATGAACTTCGCCTGGCTCGTCGACGCCGTCGACTCGGCGATGGCGTTCTGGCTGCTCGGGGTCGGCAGCCTGGTGCTCGGAGTGGGCCTGATCTGGGGCGTCATCCTGCGCGCCAACAACCCACCCTGACGGCCTCAGCCGGCTTGTGGGCTCTCCTCCACGGCCGACTCTCTTCGCGCCGGCCTCCGGCCGAGCCACTCGGCGGTGAGCGGGAACACAAGTACGGAGATCACACCCGCCCCGACGAGCGCCGCGGCGTTCTCCGGAAGCATGTTCTCGGTCGCGAGTCCGATCTGCGTGACCGCCACGATGATCGGCAGGCCGGTCGCGGTGAAGAGCCCGAGCCGAATCAGCTCGGTGCCGTGGAGATCGCGGCTGAAGAAGATGAGCACGGGCATGCCCCGGACCACGGCGATGAGGAGGAAGAAGACGGCCAGTCGGCCGGGGTTCTCGATGATCGACGTGACGTCGACCTCGGTGCCCGACGTGACGAAGAACAACGGGACGAACAACCCGAACGCCAGACCGTCCAGCTTGTGTTCCAGAGCCTCGTCGCCCGCCGGAGTGAGCTGGCGGAGTATGAGTCCGGCCGCGAACGCGCCGAGAATCGCGTCCAGCCCGAATTCGGACGCAATGAGCAGGAGGCCCACGAGCAACAGCACCGTCCATCGCAGGGTCGTCTGCGACGTCGTCTCCGAGCCGCGCTCGAAGATGGCGCGGATCCGGTGGGTGAACAACGCGCGTGGCACCCGGTCGATCACCAGGGCGATGGCACCGAAGATGGCGAGGATGATCACCGACGCCCAAGCACCGCGACTCCCCAAGAACAGCGAGATCGCGAGCACCGGACCGAACTCGCCGACTGCGCCGTTGGCGAGTACGAGTTTGCCGAGTCGAGTCTCGAGCAGACCTGCGTCGCGCAGGATCGGTAGCAGCGTTCCCAGCGCCGTCGAGGTGAGCGCGATCGACACGGGGAGGAACGCCTTGACGTAGCCGACCTCGTAGAGGACGCCGACGATCGAGAGTGCCAAGGCAATCGAGACGGTCCAGGCCAAGAT
>JALDXR010000279.1:0-5392 GCA_032154865.1 Nocardioidaceae bacterium | reverse complement strand
CGGGGGAGTACGTCCTGCTGACGCTCCGCGCTCCCGGCGTCGCCGAGCGCACTCGGCCGGGTCAGTTCGCCGCGCTCGCGGTCGGCGGTCCGGGCTCGTCGATGCTGCTGCGTCGGGCGTTCTCGATCCATCGCGTCGACGCCGAGACCGACACGGTGGAGATCGTGTTCGCCGTACACGGCAAGGGCACCGCGTGGCTGGCCGAGCTCCGGCCCGGCGACTCGGTAGACGTGGCCGCGCCGTTGGGCCGGCCGTTCGAGCTGCCCGAGCAGCCGACGTCGTGCGTGCTCGTCGCCGGCGGATATGGCAGCGCCCCGATGTTCGGCCTGGCCGAGCGGCTTCGCGAGCGAGACTGCGCGGTGCACCTGGTGCTCGGTGCCGCCAGCGAGCCGCGGTTGTTCGGCGTCGCCGAGGCCGAACGGGTGGCCGACTCCGTGACCGTGACGACGGAGGACGGTTCCGTTGGACTACGCGGCCGCGTCACCGACGCGCTGCCGGACCTGATCCGGCGCGCTCAGGTGCGCGCGGTGTACGCCTGTGGACCGATGGCCATGCTCCGCGCGGTCGCGGATGTCGCCGCCCGGCATGACCTGCCGAGCCAGTGCGCCGTCGAGGAGGCGATGGCCTGCGGCGTCGGGGTCTGCATGACCTGCGTCCTGCCCGTGGTCGGCGACGACGGCCGCACCCGGATGACCCGGTCCTGCGTCGACGGTCCGGTGTTCGCCGGCCACCGGGTCCACTGGGACGCGATCGGCACGATCCCGGACGAGACGGTGGGGGCTCCGTCGGAAGGCGGCCGCTGATGAGCGACGTCGACCTGACGACCGACCTGGCCGGCCTCGCGCTGCCCAACCCGGTGATGACCGCCTCGGGATGCGCCGCCGCCGGTCGCGAGCTCGATCAGTTCTTCGACGTCACCGAGCTCGGCGCGGTCGTCACGAAGTCGATCATGCGGGACCCTCGCTCCGGCCGGCCGACGCCCCGAATGGCCGAGACACCGTCGGGCATGCTCAACTCGATCGGCCTGCAGGGTCCCGGCATCGACGCCTTCCTGGCCGACGACCTGCCATGGCTCGCGCAGCGCGGCGCTCGCACCGTCGTGTCGATCGCCGGATCGTCGGTGGGGGAGTACGCCGAGCTCGCCGGCCGCGTCGGCAAGAGCGCCGGCGTATCCGCGATCGAGGTCAACATCTCGTGCCCCAACGTCGAGAACCGCGGACTCGTCTTCGCCTGCGATCCCACCCAGGCGTCGACAGTTATCGCGGCGGTGCGTCCCGAGGTCCCGGCCGAGATCCCGGTCTTCGCCAAGCTGTCACCCGACGTCACCGACATCGTCACGATCGCCGAGTCGGTGATGAGCGCCGGCGCCACCGGGCTGTCGATGATCAACACCCTGCTCGGCATCGCGATCGATCCCGACACCCTGCGGCCGGTGCTCGGCGGCGTCACCGGAGGCCTGTCAGGTCCGGCCATCCGGCCCGTGGCGCTGCGTTGCGTCTGGCAGGTCCATGCCGCGATGCCCGACGTCCCGATCATCGGCATCGGCGGCATCCGTAACGGTTTCGACGCCCTCGAGTTCTTGCTGGCCGGGGCGACCGCGGTCCAGGTCGGCACCGTGATCTTCCACGATCCGGAGGCGCCGATGCGAGTGGTCGCGGAGCTGGCCGGTGAGCTCGCCGCTCGGGGCTTCGGCAAACCGGCCGAGGTGGTCGGGCTCGCGCATCGCGGAGGAGACGTCGCATGACCGAACCCTTCGGCGCCCGGTTGCGGGCCGCGATGGACGCTCGCGGGCCCCTGTGCGTCGGCATCGATCCGCACGCGGCCCTGCTCGACGCGTGGGGACTGCCGGACACGGCGTACGGTCTCGAGCGCTTCGCGACGACCGTCGTCGAGGCGCTGGCGGATCGGGTCGCGGTCCTCAAGCCGCAGTCGGCGTTCTTCGAGCGGCACGGCTCGGCCGGCGTCGCCGTACTCGAGCGCACCATCCAGGGCATCCGGGAGTACGGCGCGCTCGCCCTGCTCGACGTCAAGCGCGGCGACATCGGATCCACCGTCGACGCCTATGCCGACGCCTACCTGGGCCCGACGTCGTCGCTTGCCGCCGACGCGATCACGGTGCATCCCTACCTCGGATTCGGTGCGCTGCAGCCCTTCGTGTCGACGGCGATGAAGCACAATCGAGGGCTCTTCGTCGTGATCTTGTCGTCCAACCCGGAAGGCCGCGCGGTGCAGCAGGCCAGCCGGGACGGGCACACCGTCGCGGGTGCGATGCTGCGTCAGGTCGCCGAGCTCAATGTCGGCGTCGAGCCGCTGGGCTCGATCGGAGCGGTCGTCGGAGCCACCATCGGCGACACCCCGGAGGATCTCGCGATCAACGGCCCCTTGCTCGCTCCGGGATTCGGCGCCCAGGGCGGGACCGTCGACGATCTGCGTCGCGTCTTCGGACCGGCGCTGCCCAACGTCGTCCCGGCGACGTCGCGGGCCGTCCTGGCCGAGGGTCCGGACCCGATCGGGCTGCAGGACGCGGCGGCCAAGATCGGTGCCAGTCTCGGCGACTGAGCCGTGTTGCGAGCCGTTGGCCACGCCGCGGCAACCGGCCGTCAACCGCCGGTCAACTGCCGCGCTCTAGGTTGCCGCGTGCAATGGTGCATTTCGGATATCGCGCCAGCGCTTCAGTGAGCCGTTGCCCTGCGAGAGTGGGCGGCTCAATTTCGGGAAGCAACGACAAGGAGATCACCGGATGAAGAAGTACGCAGCCTTCGCGGCCTCGGTGGCGATCGGCGCAGCCGCGCTGGTCGGATGCGGAGGCGGAGACGAGGACTTCTGCGGCCAGTCGGCGGACCTCGAAGCTCAACAGGAGATGCCCAGTGCCGACGAGCTGCAAGACATCGTCGACGACGCCCCGGACGAGATCCAGGACGACGTCCAGACCGTGTTCGACGCCGTCGAGGACCCGGCCTCGGCCGACCAAGAGGCGGTCACGGAAGCCGGCGACAACATCGACGCCTGGATCAACGAGAACTGCGAAAACTAGTCCCGTCTGGTGCGAGGGCGGCGGCGAGTGATCGCCGCACCCTTTCGCCTGCGATCGGCTCGATCCGGGGCGGAGCCGCCGGCAGCCGCAGCGGCAGCAGTGAGTCGCCCGAATCAAATATAGTACGAAACAGGCATGAAACGGTCACAGGGGCAATCCACGGAACCACATCGCTCCGTAACCCTCGCGAACGTTTGCCCTACAAGCCCAACCATCGCTAGTTTCCTGCTGCGAAGCTGATCTAGTCCGCCGTACCTCGAGGTGACCTCCTGTGGCTCTTCCGCCCCTGACCCCCGAACAGCGACAAGCAGCACTGGAGAAAGCCGCTGCCGCGCGGCGTGAGCGAGCCGAGGTCAAGAATCGGCTCAAGCACTCGGGAGCCTCACTCCACGATGTCCTCAGCGAAGGCCAGCGCAACGAGGTCATCGGCAAGATGAAAGTCCTCGACCTGCTGCAGTCCATGCCCGGACTCGGCAAGGTGCGCGCCAAACAGCTGATGGAGCGCATCGGCATCGCCGAGACCCGTCGAGTCCGAGGCCTGGGAGTCAACCAGGTCTCCGCACTCGAGCGTGAGTTCGCCGACCACGGCTGAGCCGGGCCCATCCAGGCTGGTCGTGCTGGCCGGACCGACCGCCGTCGGCAAGGGGACGGTCGCCGCCCGGGTGCGGGAGAAGCATCCCGACGTGTGGATCTCGGTCTCGGTCACCACGCGTCGTCCTCGGCCTGGAGAGATCGACGGGGTCCACTACCACTTCGTCGACGACGCCCGCTTCGACGAGATGATCGAGGCAGGTGACTTCCTCGAGTGGGCAGTCATCCACGGCGCTGCTCGTTACGGCACGCCACGGCAGCCGGTCGCCGACGCGCTGGCGGCCGGCCGGCTGGCGCTGCTTGAGATCGACCTCCAGGGAGCGCGTCAGATTCGGGCGTCGATGCCTGAAGCGTTGTTCGTCTTCCTGGCCCCGCCCAGTTGGGAGGAGCTCGTACGCCGGCAGCTCGGACGCGGCACCGAGGACGCCACGGAACGGGAACGACGGCTCACGACGGCGCGGGCGGAGCTCGCCGCCGAGTCCGAGTTCGATGTGACCATCGTCAACCGCGAAGTCGAGCAAGCGGGCGAGGAGTTGGTAGCCTTGTTGCGATCGGCTACCGATCAACCGACCCACCACACTGATTGAGGCATATCTGTGTCCGGAAACCCGACTGCCGCCGAGGGCATCACGAATCCGCCCATCGACGACCTGCTCACCAAGACCGACTCCAAGTACAAGTTGGTCCTCTACGGTGCCAAGCGGGCGCGGCAGATCAACGCCTACTACTCCCAGCTCGGTGAGGGACTCCTCGAGTACGTCGGGCCGCTCGTCGACACCCACGTGCAGGAGAAGCCGCTGTCCATCGCGCTCCGCGAGATCGAGGCCGACCTCCTGACCGTCGAGGACATCAACGAGTCGGAGGCCGACTCGACCCCGGCCCAGGGAGAGACGGCGTCCTAGAAACCGTCATGACCACGTCGACCAACGGCCCGCCGGAGTCCGGCTCGACGTCGCCGCGCCGCCTGCGCGTGATCCTGGGAGTCGGAGGCGGCATCGCGGCCTACAAGGTCTGCGAGGTCCTTCGCGGACTCACCGAGTCCGGCCACGACGTACGCGTCGTTCCGACCGATTCGGCACTGCACTTCGTCGGCGCCGCGACCTGGGAGGCGCTGTCCGGCCATCCCGTCCACACTGGGGTGTTCGAGGATCCCCACGACGTGCCGCACGTGCGCCTGGGACGGGAGGCCGACCTCGTCGTCGTCGCACCGGCGACGGCCAATCTGCTGGCCCGGGCCGCTCACGGCATCGCCGACGACCTGCTGTCCAACACCTTGCTGACCGCGCGTTGTCCGATCGTGTTCGTGCCGGCGATGCATACTGAGATGTGGGAGCATCCCGCGACCGCCGACAACGTCGCGACCCTGCGCCGGCGCGGCGCCCTCGTCATGGAGCCGGAGGTCGGACGGCTCACCGGCGTGGACACCGGCAAGGGCCGACTACCGGAGCCGGCCCAGATCCTCGAGCAGATCCGGGTTGTGTTGCGACGTGGTGTGGACGGCCTCGAACCCGATCTGACCGGTCGGCATGTCGTGATCTCGGCCGGCGGCACCCGGGAGTACCTCGACCCGGTCCGCTTCCTCGGCAACCGCTCCTCGGGGCGGCAGGGCTTCGCCCTCGCGAGTACGGCGCTCGCCCGCGGGGCCCAGGTCACCGTCGTCGCCGCCAACGTGTCGCAACAGCCGCCCGCCGGTGCCGACGTCGTACGCGTGGACACGACAGCGGAGCTCCGGGAGCAGATGCTGAGTGCGGCACTCGACGCCGACGC
>JALDXR010000278.1:0-5409 GCA_032154865.1 Nocardioidaceae bacterium | reverse complement strand
GAGTGCGCACACACCACGAGAACGTGGTAACCGAGTGGCCCGTCAGGCGTCGTGCAGGCTCATCGGGCCGTAGACCTCGCGATCGCCCTCGAGCAGCCGCACTTGGTCCACTCCGGCATCGCGAAGCTCTCGCCAGCACTCCCCGATCCACGACTCCGCATCGGCCCGGGTCGGGAAACTCGCCTCGTGAACGTCCTCGACACGGACCGCCTTGCCGGTCGCCGTCTCGAGTTGCCAGGTCCATGCCATGGCGGCAGCTTAGAACGCTGGGCCGTCACCGTACGGAAGGCGTCACGAACGGCGGCTTGGTCACCACGAACGCCTCCCGGCGCCGGCGTACCTCGACCCCCACCGACTCCCCGACGCCGAGGCCAGGCTCGACCAGCGCCAGGGCGACTCCCTTGCGCAGCGTGGGTGAGAACGTCCCGGAGGTGACGACCCCGATCGGTTCGTCGCCGCCACTGGTCACCCGCATGCCCGGGCGCGCGATGCCACGGCCTTCGGCGACGAGGCCGCGCAGCACTCGAGAGGGTCCACGTTCGCGTTCGGCGAGCAGCGCGGCTCGGCCCCAGAAGCTCGGCTTGGACCACCCGACGGCCCACCCGAGCCGGGCCTGGACCGGGGTGATGTCGACGGAGATGTCCTGACCGTGGAGGGGGTAGCCCATCTCGGTCCGCAAGGTGTCGCGAGCGCCGAGTCCACACGGCCGGATGTCGTGCCGGCCACCCGCCGCAAGGACGGCGTCCCATACCGCCTCGGCTCCCCCGGCCGGCACCACCAACTCATAGCCGCGTTCGCCGGTGTATCCGGTGCGGCACACGACGACGCGGTGTCCGTCGTGGGTCGCCTCGACGAACGACATGTAGTCGTTGCCGACCGACAGTCCGGCGGCCTCGAGGGTCGCGTCGCTGCTTTGCCCCTGCACGGCGATCACCGCCCAGTCGTTGTGCTGGTCGACGACCTCGACATCGCTCGGCGCGGCCGCGGCCAGCCGGCGGCAGACCTCGGCGGTGTTGGCCGCGTTGGGGATGAGGAAGACCTCGTCGGGTCCGTACAGGTAGGCGATCAGGTCGTCGACGACGCCGCCGGTCGGGTCGTCGCAGCACAGCGTGTACTGCGCCCGGCCGGGGCCGATCCGATGGAGGTCGCCGGCGAGACAGTCGTTGACGAACTCCGCCGCTCTTGAGCCCTGGACGACCGCCTTGCCGAGATGGCTGACGTCGAAGACGCCGACCGACTCACGTACGGCGGCGTGTTCCTTGAGGACACCGCCGCCGGCGTATTCCAGAGGCATCTCCCAGCCGCCGAACGGCGCGAACTTCGCACCCAGGGCGACATGCCGGTCGTGCAGGGGCGATCGGCGCGGGGCGGCTCCGGACGCCGGGTCTTCGCGGTCGGCCATGTCGGCAACCTATCGACCGGCAGCATGAGGGTTGTCAGCCGCGTACCCCGCCCCGGCGTGACATCCGGCTGACAACCCTCGACGACGACGTAGGGTGGCCCCCACCGTCAATCGAGCGAAGCGAGGCGTTCGTGACCAGCATCAGCTTGCGGTCGACCGACCCGACCCAGAGCCGGGTCGACGTGATCGTGATCGCCGTCGCGAAGCGTTCCAAGAGCAAGGGGTTGAAGGCGCTCGCACCGGGCGATCAGGTCGCCGCGGCCTTCGGGCGCCGGTTCGCGCCCACACTGTCCACGCTCGGATTCCGCGGCAAGGCCGGCGAGGTCGCACGACTCCCCAGCACCGGCGTGGTCAAGTCACCGTTGGTCATCGCTGTCGGGGTCGGGGATGAAGGAGCGGTCACGACCGAGTCCCTCCGGCGGGCCGCCGGTGTGGGCATCCGGGCCATCCACAACGCCGCCTCCGCCGCCTTCGCGCTGCCCACCGCCGACGGCGCCGACGTCCAGGCGGTATGCGAAGGAATCCTGCTCGGCCAGTACGGCTTCACCGACTACCGGACCGACAACGACGACGAGGACCCGGTGTCGACGATCGTCGTTCTCACCGACCTGGCCCGAACCTCCGCCGCGCAGCGGGCCGTCGCGACGGCCGAGACGGTGGCCAGCGCGGTCAACCTGACCCGCGACTGGGTCAACACGCCCGCCAGCGACATGACGCCGGCGCGGCTGGCCGAAGCGATCGAGACGATGGAACACCCGGAGCGAGTCAAGGTCACCGTGTGGGACGACGAACGGCTCGAGAAGGAGGGGTGCGGCGGCACCATTGGGGTCGGCCAGGGGTCGGCTAACCCGCCCCGGATGGTGCGGGTCACCTACAAGCCGAAGAAGGCAGCGATGCACCTCGCGCTGGTCGGCAAGGGCATCACCTACGACTCCGGCGGCCTGTCGCTGAAGACTCACGCCGGTCTGATGACGATGAAGTGCGACATGGCCGGGGCGGCCGCCGCGATCAGCGCCACGCACGCCATCGCGACCATGGGCCTGCCGATACAGGTGACCTGCTTCGCGTCGCTGGCGGAGAACATGGTGAGCGGCTCGGCGATCCGTCCGGGCGACGTCTTGACGATCCGCGGCGGCACGACCGTCGAGGTCCACAACACCGACGCCGAAGGCCGGCTCGTGATGGCCGACGCGCTCGTCCTCGCGACCGAGGCCAAGCCCGATCTGATCATCGACGTGGCGACCCTCACCGGGCCGTGCATCATCGCGCTCGGCAAGCGGACCGCCGGCGTCCTGTCCAACGACGACGCCCTCCGGGACGCGATCCCGGCGGCCGCGTTGCGGGCCGGCGAGGCAATGTGGCCGTTGCCGATCCCCGAGGAGATGAAGGCGAAGGTACGGGCCTCGACGATCGCCGACGTACGCCAGCACAATCCCGATCCGTACGGCGGCGCGCTCTACGCCGCGGCCTTCCTCCGTGAGTTCGTCGGCGACCATCGCTGGGCGCACCTCGACATCGCCGGACCGGCGTTCAACGACTCCGACGCCTTCGGTTACACCCCGAAGGGCGGCACCGGTGCAGCCGTACGCACGCTCATCCGGCTGGCACAGGAGTTCGCCGACGAGGGGTGAGCCCTCGGGCTCGCACTCAGGCCTCGTCGCGCTTCTTCTGCGACTGCCGCCGGTTGTACTCACGCATCCGCTGCGGATATCCGACGACGGCCGCGTCGTAGCTGGGGAGCCCGGCCTTGTTGCAGAAGTCGTGGGCCCACTGCGCGGACGGCACCCGGCGCCGGGTCCACTCGCCGTCGATCGCGACCAGCAGCAGCGTGGTCTCGGTAACCGTCGTCCGGGGCTCGACGAACCCCTCGACGCCGGTCCTGGACGTGGCGAAGTCCTCGAGATGCTTGCGGTCCACCTTCTCCGCAGCGCGATCCATCGTGCCGGTGCTGCTGCTGCGCGGTGTGCTGCTTCCCGATCGACGTCGACGGCCGAACAGGCGCATGGTGGTCGTCCTCCTCATCGGCTCCCGCCAGAGTACGGGGATGTCGTCAAGTGTGACGCACAACCAAGCGCGGGACCGGCAGATCGGCGTCACCTGCCGCATTCGTACTGCCGCAGATGGCGCAAAACCGGGTGGAGTCGCCACGCCAGACACTGCCTGGAATCCGCCTCGGCGGGAATGACAAGATGGCGACGGGTGACGCTAGCCGCGACCACCTGCATTGACGACTCACCTTGACGGCGCGGAGGACACGTGGCGGACAACACCGACAACGACTACGACGTAGTGATCCTGGGAGCAGGCAGCGGAGGGTATGCCTGCGCCCTGCGAGCCGCCCAGCTCAGGCTGCGCGTCGCTCTGGTCGAAAAGGACAAAGTCGGCGGGACGTGTCTGCACTATGGCTGTATTCCGACCAAGGCACTCCTGCACGCGGCCGAGGTGGCCGACGAGGTGCGCGACGGGTCCTCGATCGGCATCAACGCCACTCTCGAAGCGATCGACATGAAGGGCGTCAACAGCTACAAGGAGGGCGTCGTCGGCGGGCTCTACAAGGGTCTGCAGGGACTCATCAAGGCCGGCGGGATCGAGGTCGTCGAGGGTGAGGGCCGGCTCGTCGGCACTCATACGGTCCAGGTCGGTGATCGCCGGCTGACCGGCCGCAACCTCGTACTGGCCACCGGTTCCTACCCACGGTCGCTGCCGGGTCTCGACATCGCCGGACGGGTGATGACCAGCGAGCAGGCCCTGACCCTCGACTTCGTCCCCGAGAGCGTCATCATCGTCGGCGGCTCGGTGATCGGCGTGGAGTTCGCCAGCGTCTGGAAGTCGTTCGGGGCCGAGGTGACGATCGTCGAGATGCTGCCGCACCTGGTCCCGCAGGAGGACGAGACGCTGTCCAAGAACCTCGAGCGGGCGTTCCGGCGCCGCAAGATCGACTTCAAGCTCGGCACGGCGTACGAGTCGCTCACCCAGGACGAGGAGGGCGTCACGATGACGCTCGCGGGCGGCGAGACACTGAAGGCCGAGTGCGTCCTCGTCGCCGTGGGCCGCGGGCCCAGCTCCGACGGCTTCGGGTTCGGGGAGCAGGGCATCACGGTCGACCGGGGCTTCGTCCCCACCAACGAGCGCCTGCAGACGAACATCCCGGGCGTCTTCGCACTCGGCGACCTGGTGCCCGGACTACAGCTCGCCCACCGCGGCTTCGCCCACGGCATCTTCGTCGCCGAGGAGATCGCCGGGCTGCAGCCGCTGCCGGTCGTCGACTCCGGCATCCCCCGCGTGACCTACTGCCGGCCCGAGGTGGCGTCGGTCGGCCTCTCCGAGGCAGAGGCCCGTGAGCGCTACGGCGAGATCGAGACGTACGAATACAACCTGGCCGGCAACGGACGCAGCAAGATCCTCCAGACCTCGGGACTGGTGAAGCTCGTACGCGAGAAGGATGGACCCATCGTCGGCGTCCACATGATCGGGGCTCGCATGGGCGAACAGGTCGGCGAGGCGTCGCTGATCGTCAACTGGGACGCCTACCCCGAAGACGTCGCCCAGTTCATCCACGCCCACCCGACCCAGACCGAGACTCTGGGCGAGGCTGCCCTGGCGCTGGCCGGCAAGCCGCTGCACGCCCACAACTGAGGCACGAGGAGACAGGCTTCCGACATGACCACTGACGTCACACTGCCGGCCCTCGGCGAGAGCGTCACCGAAGGCACGGTCACCCGCTGGCTCAAGCAGGTCGGCGACAGCGTCGCCGTCGACGAGCCGCTGCTCGAGGTCTCCACGGACAAGGTCGACACCGAGATCCCGTCACCGGTCGGCGGCACCGTCGTCGAGATCAAGGTCGCCGAGGACGAGACCGTCGAGGTCGGCACCGTGCTGGCCACGGTCGGCTCCGACGCCGATGCCGGCGGCGACGCAGGTCAGAGTGCCCCGGCCCCTGACCAGGCCGAGCAGCCGGCGTCCGCACCACCACCCTCGGCAGCGTGAACTATCTCGACACTGCCGGC
>JALDXR010000277.1:0-5415 GCA_032154865.1 Nocardioidaceae bacterium | reverse complement strand
GGATTCGGGCCGGCATGATCTTGACCAGCCAGGCGGCGATCGGCGCCGCGATCACCCCACCGATCATCAAGGCGCCGGCCCACGCCCAGTTGACTCCCTCGCTGCCGAGCGCGAGCAGGAATCCCACTGAGCCGCCGACGGCGACGACGAACTCCGACGT
The DNA here is from genome assembly GCA_032154865.1 of Nocardioidaceae bacterium. Taxonomy (GTDB): domain Bacteria; phylum Actinomycetota; class Actinomycetes; order Propionibacteriales; family Nocardioidaceae; genus DATFRX01. The sequence goes on along the minus strand of JALDXR010000277.1, from coordinate 5,255 downwards.
GTCGATCGAGCCGACCACCTTGCGCGGCTCGACCCGGCCGGACGAGAGCAGCGTCGTCGTACCGACCGGTCCCCAGCCGCCGCCTCCGACCGCATCCAGGACGCCACCGACGGCGCCGAGCGGCGTCAGAAAGGCGGCTGACAGGCGGCCCTTGAACTGCGGACGCCGGCCCCCGAGGGCGAGGAAGCGCCACAGCACGTAGAAGCCGAGCGAGAGCAGGATCACCGAGACGATGGGGATCGCGGTCTCCGCGTCCATGTTGGACAGCAGGGTGGCGCCGACGAAGGCACCGATTCCGCCGGGGAGGGCAATGATGCTCACGATGCGCCAGTCGATGTTGCCGAGTCGCCAGTGGGCCGCACCGGACACGAGTGTCGTGCCCACCTCGGACAGGTGCACCGCGGCCGAGGCGGCGGCCGGCGCGATACCGACCGCGAGAAGCATCGTCGACGACGTCACGCCGTACGCCATGCCGAGCGAGCCGTCGACGAGCTGAGCGAACAGGCCCACCGTGGCCAGCACCAGCAAGTTGCGCATGCTCGTCTCTCCCAGCTAAATAGACTGAACTTGTAGATTAAGTCAAGAGAATTGATCCAGTCAACTCAGGTTCGATGGGGCGATTCGGAAGGGCCGCGACCGCGGCGGATCGGATGACTGGCGTCACAACTCGACAGGGCGTCTTGTCCTGGCTACTGGCGAGTAGCATACTGAAGTTACTGACGAGTAAGCCCTGCGCTCGGGAGCGCACTGACCGCGGAAGCTGGGGAGATCGTGAGCCACTTCAGGAGCAATCTGCGCGACATCGAGTTCAACCTCTTCGAGGTCTTCGGAGTCGACCAGGTCATGGGCCAAGGCCCCTACGAGGAAATCGACGTCGAGACCAGCCGCAGCATCCTTGCCGAGGTCGACCGGCTGGCCCGCGACGAGCTTGCGACCCCGTTCGAGGATGCCGATCGGCACCCGCCGATCTTCGACCCGACCGCGCACTCCGTGGAGTTGCCCGCGGGTTTCAAGCGGGCTTACCACGCCTGGATGGACGCCGAGTGGTGGCGGCTGCAAAACCCCGCCGAGCTCGGCGGCACTCCGGCGCCGGCCGCGTTGATCTGGTCGATCGCGGAGCTAGTGCTCGGCGCCAACCCGGCGGTGTGGATGTACGCCTGCGGCCCGAGCTTCGCCAACATCATGTGGCGCAACGGCAACGAGCGCGATCACCAGATCGCCCGGCACGTCATCGAGCGCCGCTGGGGCACCACGATGGTGCTCACCGAGCCGGACGCGGGCTCCGATGTCGGCGCCGGACGGGCCAAGGCGCATCTGCAACCCGACGGCACTTGGCATCTCGAGGGCGTCAAGCGCTTCATCACGTCGGGCGAACACGACCTCAGCGACAACATCATCCACCTCGTACTCGCCCGGCCGGTCGGCATCGAGGGAGCCGGCGGCCCGGGCACCAAGGGCCTGAGCCTGTTCGTCGTCCCGAAGCACCACTTCGATCTCGAGACCGGCGAGCTGACCGGCGAGCGAAACGGCGTCTATGCCACCGGCGTCGAGAAGAAGATGGGCATCAAGGTGTCGACCACCTGCGAGCTCACCTTCGGCGACCCGGCGGTCGGCGGTGGCGAGCCGGCCACGGGCTGGCTGCTCGGCGAGGTGCACAACGGCATCGCGCAGATGTTCCAGGTCATCGAGAACGCTCGGATGATGGTCGGCACCAAGGCGATCGCGACGCTGTCGAGCGGATATCTCAACGCGCTGGACTACGCGAAGGAGCGGGTGCAGGGACCCGATCTCACGCGGGCGGCCGACAAGACCGCGCCCCGCGTCACGATCACCCACCACCCCGACGTACGCCGCTCGCTGATGACGCAGAAGGCGTACGCGGAGGCTCTGCGGGCGCTGGTCGTCTTCGCGGCGACCTATCAGGACCGGGTCCGGATCGCCGAGGCGAAGGGTGAGCGCGACGAGCTCGCCGAGAAGGTCAACGACCTGCTGTTGCCGATCGTCAAGGGCTACGGCTCGGAGCGGTCGGGGGTGCTGCTGGGCACCGAGGCGCGCCAGACGTACGGCGGGTCCGGCTTCCTGCAGGACTACCCGATCGAGCAGTACGTACGCGACGCGAAGATCGACACGCTCTACGAAGGCACGACCGCGATCCAGGGCATGGATCTGTTCTTCCGCAAGATCGTGAAGGACAAGGCCACGGCGCTGGCCCATCTGGCCGGCGAGGCGAAGGAGTTCGCCGAGTCGGAGGCGGGCAACGGCCGGCTCAAGGAGGAGCGTGAGCTGCTCGCCAAGGCGCTCGACGATGCCCAGGGGATCGTCGGCGCCATGATCGGCCAGCTCATGTCGTCCGACCCGAGCGCCGAGGACGGCGACATCACCAACGTCTACAAGGTCGGCCTCAACACCACCCGCCTGCTCACGGTGCTCGGCGACGTGGTGTGTTCCTGGCTGCTGCTTCGGCAGGCGGAGGTCGCCCTCGACAAGCTCGGGGGCCAGGTGTCCGCGTCGGACCAGGCGTTCTACGAGGGCAAGGTGGCGGCGGCTCAATGGTTCGCCCGCACCGTGCTGCCCAAGGTCGCCGCCGAGCGGGCGATCGCCGAGTCGACCGACCTTTCGGTGATGGAGATCGACGAAGCAGCCTTCTAGGTCGGCCCGTGGCGTGCCACGATATGCGCCGTGGTTACCTCGGCGACCGATCCGCCGGTCGCGATCAAACCGTCCCGAGCCTGGTTCGCGGTCGCGGCCGCGCTGTTCGCCGTAAGCCTGATCCTGGCGTTCTTCCTCGCCCGGAGCGCGGTACAGACCGTCGACTTCTCGATGAACTCGGTCAGCGGCGACACCATCGACGTCGGTGACGAGCGGCTGTCGATCTTCGCGCCGGAGGACTTCCCGACGCCGAGCCTGATCTCGTGCACCGTCACCGGGCCGAGCGGCCGGCAGATTCCGCTGGACGAGTCGGGCGCCGAGCTGACCCTCAACGGCCAGGATCGAGTCGGGCGTACCCCGCCGGATCTCGCCGCCGGCACCTACCAGCTCAACTGCGCGGACCGCTCGGGACCGCTCGACGCCGAGGCCTTCGGCGTGGTCTCGACCGCAGGCTGGACCGACGCCATCCTCAAGCTCGTCGCGGCCGTCATCATTGCCGGAGTCGCCGGGCTGGTCGCGATCACGATCGTGATCGTCACGGCGGTCCTGCGATCGAATGCGCGACGACGCGCGATCCAGCCGCAGCCGCCGTATGTCCCGCCCCCATCGGGCTACCCACCGCCGCCGGGCTATCCTCCGGCGCCGTGACATCCTCTGACGGTGAGTGATCCCGCGGCCGATCCCGCGACCACATCGACCCGATCCGGCCCGTCGCGAGCGTGGTACGTCCTGGCGTTCGTACCGTTCCTGCTCAGCCTGATCCCGGCGTACTTCCTGGGCCAGGCGGCGGCCGACGAGGCCGATGTGCGGCTCGACGCACTGAGTGCCCGGACGGTGGACATCGAGGACGACGACCGGTCGATCTTCACCGCGTCCGAGCCGCTCAGCGAACAGTCGCCTCGCTGCGTCCTACAGTCGGCGACGAGCCAGCGCATCCGGCTCGACGGGTCGGACGAGAGCCTGTCCACGGAACAGGATGGAATCACCTGGTATCGCATCGCCCGGCTGCCGGACGACGTGGACCCGGGCACCTATGCCCTCCGATGCCGAGCCGGTGGCGACGTCGTCGAGCCGACCGCACTGGCCGTGAGCAGCACGCCGCGATGGGGCCGGTTCGCACTGCTGTTGCTGGCGGCCTTCGGCCTTCCGGTCGCCGCCGCCGTGCTCGGCACCCTCGTCGTCGTGGCGATCATCGTCATGCGCCGCCGTGCCGAGCATGGCGAGCGCTCCCTGTCGGCGCTGGAGTTCGACTGAGGCCCGCGATCGCATCTCGAGCGGTTGGACGCGGGCTCGTGGCCGGTTTCCGACTGGTTAGGCTCGGCCCGTGGAGTTGCTACCGACCTACGTACGGGCGTGGCGCGAAGCGGCCGACGACGTAGGCGAGCTCGGGGCCGAGCTCACCGACTCCGACTGGGAGAACCCGACCGACTGCCCAGGCTGGAGGGCACGTGACGTGCTCGCCCACCTCGTGGACGTCGAGGAGTGGCTGACGACCGAGGAGCCCGGCGAGACCCGCGATGGCCCGATGTCCGAGTGGACGCAGGCCGGAGTCGACCAGCGGCAAGGCGCTTCGCCCACGACCTTGCTGACCGCGCTCGCGACCGCGGTCGAACGCCGGGAGGCCCAGCTGGCGACCGAGCCACTCGACGATCCGCAGGGCAGTCCGCCCCGGATTCCGGCCGGGATGCCATGGAGCTGGGACACCCTGCTTCGCAACCGGGCGATCGACATGTGGGTGCACAGCCAGGACATCCGTCGCGCGGTCGGGCGACCCGGCGGTTATGACCTCGCCGGCGCGTACGTGACGATCGCGTCGTTCAGCCGTGGCCTGCCGTACGTGCTCGGCAAGAAGGTGGCACCGTCCTCCGGGACCGTCGTGGTCTGGGACATCGACGGCACCCATCCGGCCCGGCATGCGGTCGCGATGACCGAGTCGGGTCGGGCCGTCGCCCTGCCGGAGCCGCCGGCCGATGCCGACGTCCGGCTGGGCATGGACACCGAGACGTTCGTGATCCTCGCCGCCGGACGTCGCGGGTCCGACGATGTCCCCGTCCGGATCGACGGCGATCGGGAGCTCGCCGCCCGCGTACTCCGAGCGATGGTGCTGACGTTTTGAGTGCCTCGTCGTGGACGACGGCTGACATCCCTGACCTGGCCGGTCGGCGGGCGCTCGTCACCGGTGTGACCGGCGGCCTCGGCTATCACGTCGTTCTGGAGCTGGCGCGAGCCGGTGCCGAGGTCCTGGGTACGGCGCGGGACCTCGCGCGGGGCAAGGAGAGCTTGGACGCGATCCGCGACGCGGTGCCCGATGCACGGGTCGACCTGGTCGAGCTCGACCTCGCCGATCTGGCGTCCGTACGCGCGGCCGCGTCACGGGTCGTCGCCGACGGGCGGCCGCTCGACATCTGCGTCAACATCGCCGGCGTGATGGCCGCTCCGCAGCGACGTACGGTCGACGGCTTCGAGCTGCAGATCGGCACCAATCACGTCGGCCACTTCGCGCTGGTGGGTGGCTTGTGGCCGGCGATCGTCGCGGCACCGGCGGCCCGGATCGTGGCGGTGTCGTCGCTGATGCACTGGACGGTGCGCAAGATCCGGCTGCGGTG
>JALDXR010000276.1:0-5423 GCA_032154865.1 Nocardioidaceae bacterium | reverse complement strand
CCGTACCCGAGCGTGCTGGTCGACGAGCTGCCGCAGAACGATCTCGAGCATCCCGGTGCCCTGGCGGCTCCGAACTCACGCGAGACGGGGCGGCCGGTGCCTAACCTGCCGGGCTCGCTCGACGACTACTACGTGCCACGCGGCTACGCGGTCGTGCTCGGCATGAGCGTCGGTACGGCGGACTCCGACGGCTGCCCGACCAGTGGCGACCAGGCCGAGACGCTCGGCACCAAGGCGGTCATCGACTGGCTGAACGGCCGGGCCGAAGGCTTCGACGCCAGCGGCGCTCCGGTCTCGGCGGACTGGACGAACGGCGACGTCGGCATGACCGGCGTGTCCTACAACGGCACGCTGCCCAACCAGGTCGCGACCACCGGCGTCGAGGGGCTGAAGACGATCATCCCGGTCTCGGCGATCAGCAACTGGTACGAGTACTACCGGGCCAACGGCCTGGTCCGGGCGCCGGGAACGTTCCAGGGCGAGGACCTCGACATCCTGGCGCAGTTCACCGCCGGCGAGACCCGCGCGACCGGTCCGTGCGAGGACGAGATCGCCGATCTGACGGTGAAGCAGGACCGCAACACCGGCGACTATTCGCCGTTCTGGCGGGATCGCGACTACCTGCCGGACGCGGGCCGCGTGAAGGCGAGCGTCTTCGTTGTGCATGGTCTGAACGACTGGAACGTCATGACCAACAACTTCGCGGCCTGGTGGGACAAGCTGGCCCAGGCGGGCGTGACCCGCAAGATCTGGCTGCACCAGGGCGGCCACGGCGGTCCGGGCAACAACGCGACCTACACGCTGCCGGGCGGCCAGTCGTGGACCTACCGTCAGACCGAGAACCGCTGGTTCGACCACGAGCTGATGGGCATCGACAACGGCATCATGGGTGAGCCGCGGGCGATCGTGCAGCGCGAGGACCGCAGCTACACCACCTACAGCGACTGGCCGGACCCGGGTTCGCGTCCGGTTCGGCTGCGGTTCACCGCCGCCGACGCGACGTCGCCCGGCGGCCTGGTCATCGGCGATGCCCAGCCGCGTGCGGAGCAGAGCTTCGTCGACGAGGGCCGGACCATCGGACCCGCCCAGCTCGTCGCGAGCCCGGACACCGCTAGCCCGAACCGCCTGGTCTACCGGTCGCCGGAGCTCGGAGAGAGCGTCCGGCTGTCGGGTCGGCCGTCGGTGCGTCTGCGGATGGCGATCGAGAACCGCAACGACGCGAACCTCACCGCGTACCTGGTCGACTACGGCGCGGCCGGGTCGAGTACGGCGCCGTTCGTCGTCACCCGCGGCTGGATGGATCCGCAGAACCGGACCGGCTGGGACCACACGGTCGCGGTCCCACAGGGTCAGATGAACTCCTACGACTGGACGTTCGAGCCGAAGGACTACATCTTCCCCGCGGGACACCGGATCGGCGTCGTGATCTTCTCCTCCGACCAGGAGTACACCTTGCTCCCACTGGGTGGCACCGAGCTGACGGTGTCTCCGGGCCAGAGCTCGGTGACGCTCCCGATCGTCGGTGGTGAGGGAGCCATCGACTGGTAAGGGCTCCGTCGGCGCGTCCGTTCTGACAACATTGCGCCCATGGGCGAAGCACGGCAGAGCGCGAGCTCTGGGAACAAGTTCGAATCGCAGATCGGCTTCTCGCGAGCCCTTCGCGTCGGCGATCAGGTGGCCGTCTCGGGTACGGCCCCGGTCGGCGACGACGGTGGCACGGTCGGCGTGGGCGACCTGTACGTCCAGACCGTCCGCTGCTTCGACATCGCCGAGCGCGCGCTCGCCCAGGTGGGTGCGTCGATCGGCGATGTCGTACGCACCCGGATCATGCTGACCGACATCACCCGCTGGGCCGAGGCCGGCCAGGCGCACAGCGAACGGTTTGCCGACGTGCGGCCGGCGTCGACCTTCATCGAGGTGAGCGCCTTGATCGATCCCGACTGGCTGGTCGAGATCGAGGTGGACGCGATCGTCACCGCCGACAGCTAGCTAGCTGTAGTCGTTCAGCGCCTCGAGGGACGCGTCGATGACCTCTTGCCAGGTGTGCCCTGCCGAGGCGCCGCCGTCACCGTCGTGCTGATCCGCGTACTGCAGGACGAGGTCCCGGGCGGCGCCCCCGTGACCGGCGGCGGCGGCCTTCCGCGCCGCATCGGGGACGTCGTGGAGGGCGACCGTCGCCACGTGCTGCTGATGCTCGACCGACAGGCGCGGAGCGACCGCGAACGCCGTCTGGCTCGCCGCCAGCTCCATGTCGAGGTTGCGCAGCTCGCGTGGCGTCCGGTTGAAGATGCCCATCCCTACCTCCCCGCGTTCTGGCCCATGTTGGTAGCCGAGATCGGGCGATAAGAGGGTCAATCGGCCCGTTCCGCGCGGGCCATAGGTCCACGGCGTCGCCGGGGTCGTGGCGCCCAGGACGGATGCCTGCCGGGTCAGGCAGCATGAGTGGCATGACGAACGAAGCGACGGCACCGGTCTCGATCAGCGACGTCATCGGATCCATCAGCGCGCCCTGGCAGCCGCAAGACCTGGTATCAGTCAACGACGCGGTCGTGCGGATCGCGCGACTGGACGGGGAGTTTCCGTGGCACCACCACGAGGAAGACGAGATGTTCCTCTGCTGGGACGGAAGCTTCCGGATCGAGATGGAAGGCCGCGATCCCGTCGTCCTTCGGGCCGGTGAGCTCTTCGTCGTGCCTGCCGGCGTCCAGCATCGACCGGTCGCGGACGCACCGGCACACGGCCTGCTGCTCGAGCGGCCGGAGACCCAGCAGTACGGCAACTAGCGCAACGCCATCACGGCGACGCCGCCGCGCCCGGTGGCACGAACGGCAGGTCGGGTGGCGCGCCGTGCTCGATCAGGGATACCAGCGCGTCGGTGTCGAGCTGGGCGTCGACCAGGTCGGCCAGTCGGTCGATCCGGCGTTCGCGGGCGATGCCGAACGACGTGGCCGGGTCCGGGGCGAACCCGCGTACTCCGGCGGCGTATGCGACCTCGGCCAGGAACGCTCGCCGGAACTCGTCGGACTCGAGGACGCCGTGCCACAGGGTGCCCCAGGTCGACCCGACCCGGCAGCCGTCGAGGAACGCGTCGCCGCCGTGGATCTCGACCCGGCCGTGATGGATCTCGTAGCCGCTGACCTCTGAGCCACGCCACGACCCGTGTGGCCGCCGCAGGGTCTTGGTCGGGACGAATCGGGTCGTGGCCGGGAGCAGCCCGAGCCCCGGTACGTCGGCCGCGGCGGACTCGACCCGGTCCGGGTCCTGGATGCTCATACCCAGCAGCTGGAAGCCACCACAGATCCCCAGGACCGGGCGGCCCTCACGAGCCCGCCAGGCCAAGGCGTCCGCGAGGCCACGCGACCGCAGCCAATCGAGATCCGCCACCGTCGATCGGCTTCCGGGCACGATCACCAGGTCGGCGCCACGGACGTCGGCGACCGACGTCACGAAGCGCACCTCGACGTTCGGCTCGAGCCCGAGCGGATCCACATCGGTGAAGTTGCTGATCCGCGGCAGCCGCACCACCGCGACGCGGAGCAGGGCCGTGCCGTCCGACACCGCCCGCCGGGCGTCCAGGTCGAGGGCGTCCTCGGAGTCGAGCCACAGGCCCGACTGCCAGGGCAGTACGCCGAGGACCGGTCGTCCGGTGAGGTCGTGCAGTTGGTTCAGCCCCGGTCGCAGCAGGCGCTCGTCGCCGCGGAACTTGTTGATCACGAAGCCCGCGACCAGGGCCTGATCGGCCGCCTCGAGCAGCGCCACGGTGCCGAACAGCGACGCGAACACGCCGCCGCGGTCGATATCGCCGACGACGATCGTCGGGATCGCTCCGTGGCGGGCGAGGCCCATGTTGACGAAGTCGTAGTGCCGCAGGTTGATCTCGGCCGGGCTGCCGGCACCTTCGCAGACGACGACGTCGTAGCGGCCGAGCAGATCGTCGTACGCGCCGTGGGCGACGTCGGCCAGCCGCCCAGGCCCACTCGCGTACGCCGCGGCGTCGAGCTCGCCGGCCGGCTGTCCCATGACGACGAGATGACTGCGCCGGTCGCCGGCCGGCTTGAGCAGCACGGGATTCATCGCCGCCTCCGGGGTGGCGCCGGCGGCCACGGCCTGGATCCACTGGGCCCGCCCGATCTCCGCACCGTCGCTCGCGACCATCGAGTTGTTCGACATGTTCTGCGCCTTGAACGGGGCGACCTTGAGGCCGCGTCGGTGCAGCCAACGACACAGCCCGGTCGTGAGCACGCTCTTGCCAGCGTCGGACGATGCTCCGGCGACCAGCAACGAGCCCTTCACGAGGCGCCAGCCTAGGCTCCCGCGGAGTGGGCCCGGCTGCTCGGGCGGACGGCACTGCGTACGCTGCGATCGTGATCGATCTGCGCAGCGACACCGTGACTCGGCCGACCGGCACGATGCGGGCGGCGATGGCCGATGCCGAGGTCGGGGACGACGTCTACTCCGAGGACCCGACCGTACGCGAGCTCGAGGAGCGCGTCGCCGAGATGTTCGGCCACGAGGCGGCGCTGTTCTGCGTCAGCGGCTCGCTGGCGAACCTGCTCGCGGTCCGGTCGTTGGTGCCGGTCGGCACCGAGGTGCTCTGCGAGTCGCAGGCGCACATCGCGCGGGCCGAGCTGGGTGCCCATGCGGCCTGGGCCGGCGTGACGATGCGAACCTGGTCGGACCCGCGCGGAATCGCCGATCCGAAAGCGGTCGAGACGATGCTGGCGCCCGATCTCGGGCCGTTCCTCGTCCGGACGGCGGCGATCTCGGTCGAGAACACGCACAACTTCTGTGGCGGCTCCGTACAGCCGATCGAGACGCTCCGCGAGGTACGCCGGCTCGCCGACCGCACCGGCGTCGGAGTACATGTCGACGGAGCCCGGATCTGGAACGCGTCGGTGGCCTCCGACACGCCGCTGGCGGAGTACGGCCAGATCGCCGACGCGATGGCGGTGTGCCTGTCGAAGGGCCTCGGCGCTCCGGTCGGCTCCCTCGTGATCGGCTCGGCGGACGCGATCGCCGAGGCGCGGGTCTGGCGCAAGCGGCTCGGCGGCGGCTGGCGGCAGGCCGGTGTGCTCGCCGCCGCCGGACTCCACGCACTCGCTCATCACATCGACCGGCTCGCCGAGGACCACGACAACGCGCGGCTGCTCGCCAAGGCCTGCGGGGTGGACCCGACCGGCGTCGAGACCAACATCGTCGTCGTGCCATGTGCCGACGCGGCGGCGCTTGTCACGGCGGCGCGAGACGAAGGCGTGCTCGTCAGCGCTCTGGGCCCGCAGGTCGTGCGCCTGGTGACCCACCTCGATGTCACCAGGGCTCAGGCGGAGTCCGCCGCGGAGACCCTGGCCCGGCTGTTGGGCCGCTGACTCCGTGCCTACCGCCAGCGGCGGGCCCGCCGTCGACGTGCGGTCGGCCGTCAGAGC
>JALDXR010000275.1:0-5442 GCA_032154865.1 Nocardioidaceae bacterium | reverse complement strand
ACCATCACCTCGATGTGACTGGCGACCTGCTCGACCTCCTCGAGGATGTGCGAGCTGAACATGACCGTTCGTCCCTCGGCGCCCATCCGGCGCAGGAGCTCGATCAGGTGCAGCCGCTGTCGAGGGTCCATGCCGTTGAACGGCTCGTCGAGCAGCAGTACCGCGGGGTCGTGGACCAGGGCCGAGGCCATCTTGATCCGCTGTCGCATGCCCTTGGAGTACGTCGCGATCTTGCGGTCCTGAGCCGGCTGCATCTCGACGGTCGCGATCGCCCTCGTGGCCGCGGCGATCGGGTCGGGGACGCCCTGCAGCTCGGCGTTGGCCACGACGAACTGCCCGCCGGTGAGGTTGTCGTAGGCCGCCTCCCGTTCGGGAACGAGCCCGATCTGGCGATAGAGCTGCTCGTGCCGCCAGACCGTAGTGCCGTCGAGCGTGACGGTGCCGGACGAGGGGGCGAGGAAGCCGGACATCATCGCGATCAGCGTCGACTTGCCGGCGCCGTTGGGTCCGAGCAGCCCGGTGACGCCGGGGCCGATCGTCATGGAGACGTCGTTGACCGCGACGACGTTGTGATACCAGCGCGACACCTGCTCCAGCACAAGCTCACTCACGCGCCCTCCTCGCATTCGCTCGTCGGCACCTGAGCAGACGCTGGCCGCTGCGCGGCCGCTCGCAAGCTCCCTGCTGCGTTGAATGATTCGCTCGCAAGCTCGCTCATCGGCCCGCCAGCTTCCGGTAGCGCCGGAGCAGCACCAGCATGCAGCCGACGACGAGCACGATGGCGAAGGCGATGAACACCAGCCCGCCGACGGCCCCGGGTGGACCCGCCGAGGTGGACGCCTCGGTGTCGAACAGCGCGACCTGGATGCCGTCGACCAGGGTGAACGGCGAGAACAGACCCGCGTAGCCGGCGACGTCGGTGTTGCCCTGCTCGTCGGCGATGCCCTGCACGGTCGCGACGATCGTGTAGCTCATCACGAGGGCGGTGATGATCGCGGCGATCGCGAACCCCCGGCGGGTCGTGGTGGCGGCGACCACGGCGCTTCCGCAGGCGAGCACCACCGACAGGATGGCCGCGCCGCCGAGACCACCGAGGACATCGACGGTCTCGGAGCCGGGGGACAGCCCGGACAGCAGGCTGCCCACGTAGAGCACCAGCAGCGGCAGTCCGGTCAGGATGAACAACCCCGACGCCAGGGCCGCCACGCGGGCATAGACGTAGGTGTCGAGCCGCAGCGGTCTGGCGAGGTAGAGCGTGAGGACCCGGTAACGCAGGTCGCGAGAGATCAGCGCGGGCGCCTGGACGGCCACGAAGATGCTGATCACCATGAGCATGATGACCGAGTAGCGGGAGTACGGAAGCACCTGCTCGCCCAGGTCGACGATCACCTGGACGCCGACGATGATCAGCGCCGGGATCAGCATGATCGCGAGCATCAGCATCGGCAGCACCTTGTACTTCGCGGCCCGGCCGAGCCCGTAGCAGTGCCGCAGCCCCAGGTCGTACAAGGTCCGCCAGGTGTAGCCCTCGCCGAGCCGGATGCCGTCGTACTTGCGGTAGCCGATGTCATGGATGACGCTGCGACGCGCCTCGGGTTCAGGCGGGATCGCCATCGGGCACCCCCTCCACGGTCGCGTCGGCGATGAAGATGTCCTCGATCCGGTGCCGGGTCTGCTCGATGCGGACCAGACCGAGACCCAGCTCGGCGACCTGGTCGCGCACGATGTCGTAGGTGGACTCGTCCACGATGTCGACCCGCAGCAGGCCACCGGCCGGCGCGACCTGCAGCCCTTGCGCGGCGAGTGCGTGGCCGAGCCGGTCCCGCGGGTTGGCGCCGCTCCCGGGATCCTGAACCTCGACGGTCAGGGCGCCGGTCACCTGGGTGAACTCGGCCGTCGAGGACGCGCGCAGCAGTCGGCCGGCGTCGATGACCACGATGTTGTCGCTGGTGCGCTCGAGCTCGCCGAGCAGGTGCGACGTCACCAGGACGGCGATGCCGAACTCGGTGCCGATCCGGCGGATCAGCGCGAGCATGTCGTCGCGGCCGAGCGGGTCCAGCCCGTTGGTCGGCTCGTCGAGGAAGACCAGCTCGGGGTCGTGCACGATCGCCTGGGCGAGCTTGACCCGCTGCCGCATGCCGGTGGAGTAGCCGCCGATCGGCCGGTAGCGCTCCTCGGCCAGTCCGACATGGCGAAGCACGTCCGCGGAGCGTTCGCGGGCCGCGTCCGGTGGCAGTCCGGAGATGCGGGCCAGGTGCACGATCAGCTCGGTCGCCGAGACGTCCGGCGGCAGGCAGTCGTGCTCGGGCATGTAGCCGACCCGGGACCGAATCTGGGTGGCCTGTCGCACGACATCGAGGTCGAGCACGGTCGCGGTGCCGGACGACGCGGGCAGCAGGCCGAGCAGGATCTTGATCAGAGTCGACTTGCCGGCGCCGTTCGCGCCCACCAGACCGGTCACCCCGGCGCCGACGTCGATGGTCAGCGAATCCAGCGCGACCACTTGGGGAAAGTTCTTGGTGAGCCCGCGGGTGGCGATCAAGGACACGGGGCTGATCGTCCCACGTCCGCGGCGCATCTGGCATCCATGCGACAAACCGGCGGGTCGTTCACTGTCACTGTACGATCAGCCCATGGCCAGCAGCATTCCGCCGGTCGGTGACCGGATCCGCGAGGAACGGACTCGCCGGGGCCTGTCGGTACGGCAGCTGGCCCGCGATGTCGGCGTCTCAGCGAGTCTGATCTCCCAGATCGAGAACGCCCGGAGCCGCCCGTCGGTGAGCACCCTGTATGCGATCACGCAGGCGCTCGGCATCTCGGTCGAGGACGTCTTCGACACCGCGGCCGAGGTGGTTTCGGCGCCGGCCGAGTCCGCGACCCGGCTGCCGTCTGTCGTCGAGGCGCTGGCCGCATCAGCTGGCACCGACGTCGGCCTCGGTCCGCTCGTCCGGCCCGCGGAGCGGGAGGTGCTCCAGCTCGACTCCGGTGTGACCTGGGAGCGTCTCGGCCGGATCCCGGGAGTCCAGATCGACTTCATGCTTGTGACGTACGCGCCCGGCGGCAGCTCGTCGAGCACCAGTCAGTCGATGCGGCACGCCGGCGAGGAGTACGGCTACCTCATCTCCGGCGCACTTCTGCTCACCCTCGGCTTCGACGAGTACGCGATCGGGCCCGGCGACGCCGTTGCCTTCGCGTCCAGCACGCCGCATCGCTATCGCAACGACGGCGAGGTCCCGGCCGTCGGCATCTGGGCCGTCGTCCAGGCCGACCTGCGGAGCTGAGCCCGGTGGCATGGGAAACCGTGGGCGGTCCTCTAGCCACAGACCCGCGCCGGTCGTAACTTATACTTAACGCTTCCTGGGCGAGGGTGTTCACCATGGCGATCCGTACGTACGGCCCCAACGCGGTCGACTGGGAAGAGCGCGTCGACCTCGATCGACTCCGCCGCGAGCGGCTGCAACGCCTCCGCGACCAACTCGACCGGTCCGACCTGGGGTCGCTGCTGACGTTCGACTTCTCCAACCTGCGTTACATGACGTCGACCCACATCGGCACCTGGGCGATGGACAAGCTGATCCGGTTCGCCGTGCTGCCGCGCGGCGGGCAGCCGGTCGAGTGGGACTTCGGATCGGCCGCCAAGCACCACCAGCTCTACAACCCCTGGCTCGACCACGACCGGCCCGAGGGCAGCACCGAGCTGTCCGACGCCGCCAGAGCCGGCCGATCCGGTGCGCGGGCCGGCATCTCGACGCTGCGCGGCGCCTTCCATCCGGACGCCGGCATCGCCGAGGAGGTCGCCCGCAAGGTGGCGACCATCCTTCGTGAGCACGATCTCGCCGGCGAACCGGTCGGGGTCGACGTCGTCGAGATGCCGATCCTGGCCGCGCTCAAGGCCGAGGGACTCGACGTCGTCGACGGCCAGCAGATCTTCCTCGAAGCGCGGCGAATCAAGACGCCGGACGAGATCTCGCTGCTCGCCCAGGCCTGCTCGATGGTCGACGCCGCCTACGACGAGCTCTACGCGTTCCTCAAGCCCGGCGTCCGGGAGAACGAGACCGTCGGCCTGGTGGCCAACGTGCTGTACAGCCTCGGCAGCGAGTACGTCGAGGGCGTCAACGCCATCTCGGGCGAACGCTGCTCGCCGCACCCGCACGTCTACAGCGACCGCGTCATCCGGCCCGGCGACCCGGCGTTCTTCGACATCCTGCACAGCCATCTCGGCTATCGCACGTGCTACTACCGAACGTTCGCCGTCGGCAGTGCGTCGATCGCCCAGCGCGACGCCTACACGCGATGCCGCGAATACATGGACGCGGCGATCGCGCTCGTCAAGCCGGGTGTCACGACCGCCGACATCGTGGAGCTGTGGCCGCGCGCCGAGGAGTTCGGCTTCCCGGACGAGGAGGCGGCGTTCGCCCTGCAGTACGGCCACGGCGTCGGCCTCGCCATCTGGGAGAAGCCGATCTTCAGCCGCCTGGTGTCCCTGGATCACCCCGAGACGCTCGAGGAGGGCATGGTCTTCGCGCTCGAGACCTACTGGCCGGCGGCCGACGGCTGGTCCGCGGCGCGGATCGAGGAGGAGGTCGTGGTGACGGCCGAGGGCTGCGAGGTGATCACGAAGTTCCCCGCAGAGGAGCTTCTCGTCGCGGGCCGGAAGTACTGGACCGTCGGCGGTCAGCTCGACACGCTGCGGGAGTCGCAGTCGCACCTGAACACAGCCGCCGGCCGGGGCGAGCGATCGTGACCGTTCCCGCCGAACCGACCGCCGCGGCGACGCTCGACGCCGAGGAGCTGCTCCGCGCGTACGAGCTGATGCGGCTGATCCGCGGCGTCGAGAAGGCGGCCCACGATCTGTTCCTGAAGGGACTCGTCAAGGGCACCACCCACCTCGCGGCCGGGCACGAGGCGGTCGCGGTCGGAGCCGATCTGGCGCTGCGCGACAACGACTACGTCTTCGCGACCTATCGCGGGCACCATCACGCGATGGCGCGCGGCGCCACGCCGACGGAGTGCCTCGCCGAGCTGATGAGCAAGGCCACCGGGCTCAACAAGGCCAAGGGCGGCTCGATGCACCTCACCAAGGCCGACCGGGGGATGCTCGGCTCCTACGCGATCGTCGGCTCGCACCTGCCGATCGCCTGCGGAGCGGCCTGGTCGGCGAAGCTGCGCGGCACCGACCAGGTCGCCGTGGCCTACTTCGGTGACGGCGCGACCAACATCGGGGCCTTCCACGAGTCGCTCAACCTCGCCGCCGTGTGGAAGCTCCCGGTCCTGTTCGTGTGCGAGAACAACTTCTACATGGAGTACACGCCGATCCGATCGGTCACCGCGACCGACAACCCGGCGGCCGACCGGGCGGGGGCCCACCAGATCCCGGCCGAGATCGTCGACGGCAACGACGTCGAAGCGGTTTACGCCACGGTGGCGGCCGGCGTGGCGCGG
>JALDXR010000274.1:0-5453 GCA_032154865.1 Nocardioidaceae bacterium | reverse complement strand
CGGGTTGGCTGGGGCACCCGTACTTGTGTTCCGCCTCCCGACTCCCAGGAAAGGGCGCGCCATGACGCGTAGGTTCAAGCCGTTCGTAGGGTTGGGCGTAGGCGTGGGGGCCGCCTCGCTGGTCTTCGCGAGCTTCACGGTCAGCACACCGTACGCCGCAGCGCAGGACTGGAGTCAGTGCCTGGAGGGTTCCAGGGAGACCCAGGCTGTCTTCGAGCGCGCGGCCCGGGCGAGTGGCGTCCCCGAGGACCTGCTCCTCGCCGTGGGCTACCTGAGCTCGCGGTGGAACCAGCATGACGGTGCGCCGAGCACATCAGGTGGGTACGGCGTCATGCACCTGACCGACTTCGCCGTGGGCCGCTCCGGTGGCGCCGCGAAAGGTGACACCGGCCGCGGTGCCGACCGGGCTGGAACTCTGCGGCTTGCCGCCGACCTGACCCACTTCGCTCCCGCGCAACTGCGCGCCGACCACGTGGCGAACATCTGCGGCGGCGCGGCCGTGCTGGCGTCGTACCAGCCGGGCGCCACCTCGCAGCGGCCCGCTGACTGGACGAAGGCGGTGGCGAGCTACGCGGGGACGGCTGACCAGGCGAAGATGGTGCAGTACACCGGCCAGGTCTTCGACGTGCTCCGCAGCGGCGCCGCGGAGACCACCGATCTCGGCGACCGGGTGACGCTTGCGGCGCGAGCGAGTGCCCAGCCCGACCGCGACGGACTGGAGGCGGCCGGCGCGCTCGAGCCAGGCATCGACGAGCTGGAGTGCCCCGACACCATTGAGTGCGAAGCGATCGAGGCGCTCTACGTGCAGACCGACCCCGCGAACCCTAGGGCCTACGTCAACTACGACCTCGCCGACCGCGAGAACGACGTCACCATCGACTACCTGGTCGTGCACGACTCCGAGTGCGACTACGAAGTTTGCGTCCGCCTCATCCAGACCCCGGACCGCTTCGTGTCCTGGCAGTACACGATCCGATCCGCTGACGGGCACGTCGCCCAGCATGTCGCGACCCACAATGTTGCCGCGCACGCCGGCAACTGGTACATCAACATGCACTCGATCGGTATCGAGCACGAGGGGTACGCCGCGGGTCAGGGCCGGTGGTACACCGACGCGCTCTACCGGTCGTCCGCCGAGCTCGCGAAGTACCTCGCCGCGAAGTACGGCTTCGAGCTCGACCGAGCCCACGTCGTCGGCCACGAGGAGTTCCAGTCGTCCAACTACAAGTGGGATCCGGGGCCGTACTGGGACTGGGAGCGCTATATGAAGCTCCTCGGCGCACCGATTCGTCCCGAGGGGAAGGGGCGGAGGCAGATCGTCACGGTGAAGCCAGGCTTCGAGGACAACCAGCACGCGATGGAGTGTCCCGCCGACCCGAAGGACCCGAACAGCCAGCGCGTGCCCTGCCCACCGGCAGGGACCAGCTTCGTCTACATGTACACCGCTCCGAGCGAGTCCGCGCCGCTCGTCGGCGGCGACGACTACGACGTCGAGGAGCGCAACAGCCACGCCGTCGCCGGTCACAAGCTGTTCGTCGAGGACGTCCAGGGCGAGTGGATCAAGACCTGGTGGGACGGCGCCGAGGCGTGGCTACACAACCCCGACGGCGACAAGGTGGTCGTGCCGTCCACGGGCGAGTACGTCACCCCGAAGGGCAACACTCCGGTCACGGTCTACGCCCGGGCCTATCCCGAGCAGCAGGCATATGCCGGGACCCCGGTGCCCTACCAGGGGCAGCCGACGCTCGACGCGATCACACTGCAGCCGGGCCAGAAGTACGTGCTGGCCGATAAGACGGTCCCGACCAACTACTACCGGGCCACGTCCTACAACAACCAGCTGCCCGGCGACGGCACCGTGATCCACGGTCAGGAGAAGTACTACCAGATCTGGGTTGGCCACCGGTTCGGCTACGTCAAGGTGCCGGATGTCAACGTGCACACATCGGGACGCCAGCGCTGACGACTACACGGACCTCAGAGAGACCTGGGAGGACAGACAGCCGTTCTCGGATCTGGTGTGCGACGGCATCATCCGCCGAGCAGCCCTAGGAGCCCGCGTCCGATGAAGAACAGCCCGGCGGCGCAGAGCAGCCCGGCGGTGACCACGCGACCCCGGCGAGCGATCTGTCGGCGCGCCGCGGCGAGTCCACGCTGGCTGGGACCGGGGGCAATCGTGGTCAAGGCGACTGGCACCCAGGCAGGCGCTGTGACCAGGCCGACGAGCACGAGGACGAGCACCGTAGTGGCGGCGATCTGAGCGTCAGTCCTGGAGATTTCCTTGGCGGCCGCTGCGATCAGAGCCAGCGTCGTGACGTTCGTCGCCATGGAAAACACACCGAAAGGAAACGCCGCCCGAGCCTGTCGCGTACCACTCGCATCGCGGTCGTCACCGCCATGGGGTCCCCACGACCCGTTCCGGCGCCGTCCCAAGACCAGAACGAGAACAGCCACGAAGACCAACACCAGGCCGACAACCAGGTCGAGCGACGCGTCAAGGTGCGGTTCGGTCGGGAGCGAGATCGCGCGTCCGAACAGCACGCTGGCAACGACGACCACGAACGTCGTGACCACGACACCAGCGGCGTAGCGCACCCCTGCCCTAAGACCATCGGGGCCGGCGAGGAGCACGGTTTGCTCCGTCAACATGACCGGGCTGACCGCCCCGCCCAGCCCGAGCGGGATGACGACCGCCAGCGCCGCCAGCACCCTGTGACTATAGGCGCGTCCGCTGCGCGCCGCGACGACGCTGGGCGCGACTACCGGATCTGCCGCGCACCTTGGTGCGCATTAGCGAAGTGTTGAACCTTCTGGCTTCCACGTGCCCGGATCAGCCGCGTTCCGCGCGGTCATGCCCATGAGCGTGCACGCATTCGAGGGTTCACCGCGGGGTTCCGCATGGGGTTGCGGTGCGGTACTTGGAGCCGGACGGGCCTAACGGGACGCTCGGGTTCGCCCCTGGCTGATGGTGGCCGCGTTCCCGCTGATGGTTCCGCCTACGGGGCTCCGGATTGTCCTCCGTGCATGTCTCTTGGGCAGGCGCACGAGGGTGCGAGAGGGTTGGCAGTCGGACTCGACGGCGGGCGGTCGGCACGAGAACCATGCTGATGGCGGCCATTGCGGAGGTGACTGCGAAGCCGGTGGTGATCGACGTGACGCTCGTGACGGGTCCAAGGAGCAGTGGCGCGGCCGCCTGTCCGAGGAAGGTCGCGGAGGCCGCCAGGGAGGTTGCCCGTCCCCTGAGCGGGGCGGGAGCGGCTTCGGCGATCAGGACCGTCAGGGCGGGGACGGCGAGTCCCATGCCGATGCCGAAGATCACCACGGCAAGTGCGAGGAGAGCGCGTTGCTGCGTGAGGCTCAGCCCGGCGAGCGTGAGGACCCAGGTGGCGAAGGCCAGCCTCACCAGGTTGTGGTCGCCGAGGCGCCGTCGAAGTGGGGCGTATCCCAGACCGACGGCGGTCATCGCCGCCGAGAGTCCTGCGGCATGCGGGGCGACGTACCGGGGGTCTGTGACACCGAGTTCGGCAAGGCGCATCGGCAGGAGTATCAGCACGGCGTAGAGCAGTACGGCGCTGACCAGTTGCAGTGTGTAGAAACCAAGCAGGTCAGGACGTCGGCGCGTGAGGTCGCGTAGCCCACTGCTGGGTGGGGTGACCGCGGCAGGGTCGGCGGACGCGGAGAAGGTGACGGGCTGAGCGGGCATCACGGCGGCGCAGGCGAAGGCCAGTGGTACGCCGAGCAGGTAGAGGCTGAACGGCGCGTGCCAGGACAAGGAGCCGAGCAACCCCCGACCAGCGGCCACCCGAGTCCGCCGAGGCTGATGGCTGAGGAGCGCCATCCCATGACTCGGTCCCTGTCGTGTCCGTCGTGAAGCTCGAAGAGCGCAACGGTGGTCGCCGTGATCACCGCCGCGGCACCGACACCGAAGACCAGGCGGCCGGCGAGCAGCAAGCCGTAGCTGGTGGTGACCAAACCGGCGCCGCCGGCCACGCCGTACAGCAAGAGCCCCCATACGAGGGTCTGCTTGGCTCCCCACCGGTCGATCGCGCGGCCCGCGAAAGGAGCTGCGATCGCCAGGGAGAACCCGTGAACGGTCAGCACCATCCCCGCCCGGGTATCGGTCAGCACGAGGTCGCGCTGGATCAGTGCCAGCACCGGTGACAGCATCGCTCCGGCCATCACCGTCAGGGTCGAGGCGGCCAGCAGCGCGACCAGTGCCACCCGGGTGGACCCACCGGCGCGGCTCATCGAGCCCGCACCGAACGCAGCGCTCGCGACCACGTGAGGATCTCGTCGGCCATGCTGTGGAGCCGCGTGGTCTGGAATGCCCGGGGAGAGAACGCGTCTTCGGTGAAGTCCTCGGACAGGGACAGGGTCACCGCGGTGCGGACATCGGCGACTCGCAGCTCCGCGAGAACCTGCCGGAGGTGCTCGATCGCCCGCACCCCGCCGTCAACTCCGTAACCCACGAGCCCGGCGGCCTTGTCGTGCCACTCGGCGTAGACGTAGTCGAGGGCGTTCTTGAGGGCGGCGGGCAGCGAGTGGTTGTACTCGGGGGTCACGAAGAGGAATCCGTCGCAGGCGTCGACTGCGCGAGCCCACCGACGCGTATGGGGCCGTTCATACTTCCCGAACGCTGCCGGAACGTGCTCGTCGAGCAACGGAAGCGCGAACTCTTCGAGATCGAGGATGCGGAGCTCGACGGCCTCGCCCAGGTGCTTTGCCGCGACCGGTGCGGTCCATTGCGCGATCGCCGAGGCACGGCGCCCCGGTCGCGTACTCCCGACCACCAGCCCGATGCGCAACGGTAAGTCCTGCGGAGTCTGTGGGGTCAGGCTGTCGCCGGATGTCTTCCCACCATCGGACGCTGGGCTCACACGTGCACTATAGCTTGATATCAAGCGACTATCTAGTTACATAGATTTTCCTTGACGACAGAGGTAAGTTGGACGAGTGGCACGCGATTCCGTGGACCGCATGATTGCGACCTGGACAGACCGAGACCCGAATCTGGACACCGCGCCGCTCGAGGTCGTGGGACGCCTGCGCCTGTGCAACGCGCACCTCGAGCGCGCCATCATGTCGGCCCTACGGCCGTTCGGTCTGAGCCTCGGCGAGTTCGACGTGCTCAGCTCCGTCCATCGACGTGGCAACGAAGGGGGCGTCAAGCCCACCGATCTGGCCCAGTCGGCGCTGATCACCACCGGAGCGATGACCACTCGGCTGGATCGGCTCGAGCGAGCCGGACTGCTCCGGCGCGCACCCGACCCGCATGATCGGCGAGGGGTGCTCGTGCACCTCACCGAGCGCGGTGAGCAGCTCGCGGAGCGTTCCCTCAACGCCGTGCTGTCTGCCGACAACGAGTTTCTCGAGCCCCTGAGCCACCGGCAGCAGAACTCGACCGCTGCCGCTCTCAAGCAGCTACTCCTTCGTGCCGAACCCGGCTGACGACC
>JALDXR010000273.1:0-5470 GCA_032154865.1 Nocardioidaceae bacterium | reverse complement strand
GGCAGCCGGGTCCAGTGCTCGATCGCGTACTTCGCCACCAGGCCGGCATAGAACGCGGTGCCGCAGGCGATGATGATGACCTTGTCGATCTGGCGCAGCTCGTCGTCGGACAGCCGCATCTCGTCGAGCTGCAACGATCCGTCGCTCGCGTGCCGGCCGAGCAGGGTGTTGGCCACCGCCTCCGGCTGCTCGTCGATCTCCTTGAGCATGAACCACTCGTAGCCACCCTTCTCGGCGGCCGCAGCGTCCCAGTCGACGTGGTACTCGCGGGTCGTCGCGGCCTGCCCGTCGAAGTCGGTGACGACGATCTCGTCGGCGGTCAGCACGACGACCTGGTCCTGGCCCAGCTCGATCGCGTCGCGAGTGTGCTCGATGAAGGCGGTGACGTCCGACGCGACGAAGTTCTCGCCCCGGCCACGGCCGACCACCAACGGGGAGTTGCGGCGGGCGGCGGCGACGACGTCGGGCTGCTCGGCGTCGACGACGACCAGCGTGAACGCACCCTCGAGCAGCTGACACACCGCTCGCAGTGCGTCGCCCAGCGAGGCCCCGTCGGCCAGCTGCTCCTCGAGCAGATGTGCCACGGCCTCGGTGTCGGTATCCGAGCCGAGCTCGTGGCCTCGCTCCTCGAGACCGGCCCGGAGCGCGGCGAAGTTCTCGATGATGCCGTTGTGGATGACCGCGACGCGCTCGCCGCAGTCCAGATGCGGGTGCGCGTTGCGGTCGGTCGGTGGCCCGTGGGTGGCCCACCGGGTGTGACCGATGCCGGTCGTTCCCGGCGGCAGTGGCTCCTCCGCCAGCGCTTTGTCCAGGTTGGCGAGCTTGCCCGCGCGCTTGGCCACCCGTACCTCGCCCGGTTCGAGCAGCGCGATGCCCGCGGAGTCGTAGCCCCGATACTCCAGCCGCCGCAGGCCGTCGATGACGATGTCCTGCGCCCGCCGTGCTCCCACATACCCGACGATGCCGCACATGCGCTTCACCCTAGTCGCCCCGAACCACCGCCTCCGGACAACCCGGGGGGTCAAGAGAAGCCAGGCGGTCAGGAGAGGATGGTCGCCATGTCCTCGTCTCCGTACGTCGAGCTGGAGCGCTCCACCTGGGCGGCGCTGGCCAAGCACGCGCACCAGCCGCTGACCCCGGCCGAGGTGGCGCGCGTACGCGGTCTCGGCGACGAGCTCGACGTCGACGAGGTACGCCAGGTCTACCTGCCGCTGTCGGAGCTGCTCAGCCTCTACGTACGCCACACCGGCGCGCTGCATCGCGCCACGGAGGCGTTCCTGCGCCAGCCGCAGGAGGAGCGCACCCCGTTCGTGATCGGCATCGCAGGATCTGTCGCGGTCGGCAAGTCGACGACGGCCCGGCTGCTCAAGGAGCTGCTGTCGCGCTGGCCGCAACACCCGAAGGTCGAGCTCGTCACGACCGACGGCTTCCTGCTGCCCAACGCCGAGCTGGAGGCGCGTGGCCTGCTGCAGCGCAAGGGCTTCCCCGAGTCGTACGACCGCAAGGCGCTGCTGCGGTTCATCATCGACCTGAAGTCGGGCGCCGAGGAGGTCAAGGCGCCGATCTACTCCCACCTGCGCTACGACATCACCGACGATCACGTCGTCCTGCAGCGACCGGACATCGTGTTGTTCGAGGGGCTCAACGTGCTGCAGCCGGCCCGGGCCCGGCCGGACCGACGGCAGCGGCTGGCCGTCAGCGACTTCTTCGACTTCTCGGTCTACGTCGACGCGGCCGCGGGAGACATCCGGCAGTGGTACGTCGAGCGGTTCCTGCGGCTGCGCGAGACGGCGTTCCGCGAGCCCGAGTCCTACTTCCGCCGCTACGCCGACCTCACCCACGACGAGGCGGTGACCCGGGCCGAGTCGCTGTGGGACGGCATCAACGGACCCAACCTGACCGAGAACATCAAGCCCACCCGGGGCCGCGCCTCGCTCGTGCTCCGCAAGGACGCCGACCACTCGGTCCGCTGGATCCGGCTCCGCAAGCTCTGACTTTGTCAGGCATAGATCGGGGCCAGCGGCCGAATGGAGCCTGACAACTGATACTGGAGGCGTGGACGAGGGCCGCGACTGCTGGGCGGACTGGCTGCTCGAGCGTCGGCATGGCGGCGATCCGGGGACGCTGGAGCGGGTCGGGTCCCATCTCGCCGAGATCCGCGACCGCGTCCTCGACCGAGCCGACCCGGCACCGGGCGACACCGTACTCGACGTCGGTTGCGGCGACGGCCTGATCGCGTTCGGCGCGCTGGACCGGGTCGGGCCGGCAGGCATCGTCGTCTTCTCGGACATCTCCGCCGACCTGTTGGAGGTCTGTCGGGCGCGGGCCGCCGAGATCGGCGTGGTCGACCGCTGTGAGTTCGTCCGTGCCGCCGCCGACGACCTGAGCCCCATCGGCGACGCCTCGGTCGATGTGGTCACGACACGATCGGTGCTGATCTACGTCGCCGACAAGCTGACCAGCTTCCGGGAGTTCGCTCGGGTCCTGATGCCCGGCGGGCGGCTGAGCGTGTACGAGCCGATCAACGCGTACCCACCCTGGCGCGAGGACGACACGTACGGCGGCTACGACGTCACGCCGGTGGCCGACCTCGCCGCCAGGCTCAGGGCGCTGTACGCCAAGTACCAGCCGGCCGACTCCGACCCGATGTGCGACTTCGACGAGCGCGACCTGTTCCGGTCGGCCGAGCGGGCCGGCTTCGGCGAGATCCACGTCGAGCTGCGTGCCGACCTCGAGCCCCGGCTACCGCCACGGCGCTGGGACGGCTTTCTCAACTCTGCTCCCAACCCGCTGGTCCCGACGACCGCCGAGGCGATCGCGGCCACCCTGACCGACGACGAGGCGGAGCGGTTCGGCTCGCACCTGCGGCCACTCGTCGAGAACGGGACCGGCACCCACCGACTCGCGATCGCGCACCTGTGGGCGGTCAAGCACGGGGACTAGGGCCGGCTTGGGCCGCCCTTCGTCACTCGCCGGGGACCGCGCCCTGCCAGGTGCCTTCGTACTCCACCGGCACGAACCCCATCGCCTCGTTGACGGCGATCATCGCAGCGTTGGACTCCGCGTTCCAGGTGCGGACGGCCTTGCGCTCCGGGTGCTCGGCCTGGACCCACGCGAGGTTCGCGACCTTCAGCGCGAGCCCGAGCCGATGACCGCGATGCGCCGGCAGCACCAGCGTGTCCCACTGGTAGACCACCTCGGGGTCGTGCTTCGGGACGACGAGCTCGGTGTGGGCGGCGATGCTGCCGTCCGGTGCGATCGCGACATAGACATAGCGCGTGCGGTCCTGCGCGAGGTAGGACTCCTCGAAGTCCCGCAGCCGCTCGGCGTCCCACTGCTCGGTCTCGATCTCCATGTCGCCGGTGGGCATCTCGTCGACCATGGCGGTCTTGAGCGCGCAGTAGGCCTCGACGTACTGATCCGGGCACCTGTTGACCCAGCGTTCGAGCCGGTAGTCGGCGTGCCGGAGGGCGGCCTCGCGGGCGAGCGCGTCGAGCCGCTCGGTCGGTGCCGGGAGGGACAACGTGCGCTGCACCTCTCGCTGCCGCATGGTCAGACCGAAATGGGCGGCGAACGCCTCGCCGGGAGTCACGATGTCGGCAGGCTGGTCATAACGCCGCCCGGTCACCAGGCAGAGCCAACTCGTCCGGCCGCGCTGCCGAAGGTCGACCGCGATCTGCCGAGCCAGGGAGTGGCCGACCCCGCGGCGCCGGTGCTGCGGCGGCACGTAGACGCAGACGTCGCCCAGCTCGCGGTTGTCGGTCAGCGGCAGCTCGATGACCGCCACGCCGACGATCTCGTCGCCGTCCTGGGCGATCAGGCCGTAGTGGTCGGCATCGACCGACTGGCGCCGGAACGGGACCACGAACTCCGCGAGCGGCCACGATTCGGCGTACGGGCGCTCGTAGTCGTTGGCCGCGACATAGGCGGCGTGGAAGGCAGCGAACTCCGCGTCGTCATGCGGGTCGAGCCGGCGAATGGTGACCACGGACTGACAGGCTACGCGGCCGCACCGACGGCCTCATCCGCTTTTCGCCGACCGCGACGGCGTCCTACAACGCGAGGTACTTGCGGACGACGCGGGCCAGCTCGTCGGCGACGTTCTGCGCCTGCGAGGGCGTCGACGCTTCGACCATGACACGGACCAGCGGCTCGGTGCCCGACGGGCGCAACAGCACCCGTCCGGAATCGCCGAGACTGGACTCGGCGGCCTTTACGGCATCGCCGACATCGGGGTGGCTGGCCACCTTCGCCTTGTCGACGCCGGTGACGTTGACCAGCACCTGCGGCAGTGGTGTCACAACGGAGGCGAGGTCCTTCAGGGAACGCCGGGTCTGCGCCATCCGCGAGGCGACGTGCAATCCGGTGAGCAGACCGTCGCCGGTGGTCGCGAAGTCCGACATGATCACGTGGCCGGACTGCTCACCGCCGAGGCTGTAACCACCCTCGCGCATCGCCTCCAGCACGTAACGGTCGCCGACCGCGGTCCGCTCCACCGTGATGCCCGCATCCTGCATCGCCCGGGTGAAACCGACGTTGCTCATGACGGTCGACACGACGACGTCGGACGCGAGCTCGCCGCGCTCCCGCATCGCCAGCGCGAGGACGGCGAGCAGCCGGTCGCCGTCGATCGCGTCACCCTCGGCGTCGACCGCGAGGCACCGATCGGCGTCGCCGTCGAAGGCGAACCCGACCTGGGCCCGCTCGCGCACCACGGCGGCACACAGGTCGCCGAGATGGGTCGAGCCGCAGCCGTCGTTGATGTTCAGGCCGTCCGGCCGGTCATGGATCGTGAGTACGCGTGCCCCGGCGGCCTCGAACGCGGCCGGCGCCATGTCGTACGCCGCACCGTTGGCACAGTCGAGCACGACCCGAAGGCCGTCGAGCTTGTGCCGGAGCGTCTTGGTGACGTGGCCGACGTAGCGCTTGGCGACGTCGTCGCGCGGGCGTACCCGGCCGACCCCCGGGCCCGTCGGCCGCTGCCACGGCTCGCGCAGCCGGCCCTCGATGGCGTCCTCGATGGCGTCGTCCAGCTTGTGGCCGCCCCGGGCGAAGAACTTGATGCCGTTGTCCGGCATCGGATTGTGGCTGGCCGACAGCATCACGCCGAGATCGGCGCCGAGATCGGCGGTCAGGAAGGCCACCGCCGGGGTCGGGAGGACACCGAGTCGCCAGACGTCGACCCCGGCCGAGGCGAGCCCGGCGACGACGGCGGCTTCGAGGAACTCACCGGAGGCGCGCGGATCCCGGCCGACGACGGCGACCGGGCGATGGCCCTCGAACGCCCCGGCCTCGCCGAGGACATGGGCTGCCGCCACGGACAGATCGAGCGCGAGCTCCGCGGTCAGATCGCGATTCGCGACCCCGCGTACCCCATCGGTGCCGAAAAGGCGACCCATTCGGGACCGGCCCTGTCTAGCGCTTGCTGTACTGCGGCGCCTTCCGGGCCTTCTTGAGCCCGGCCTTCTTG
>JALDXR010000272.1:0-5479 GCA_032154865.1 Nocardioidaceae bacterium | reverse complement strand
CGCCGCAGCGCGAACAGCTCCGACGGCGAGATCGGCATCGACCGGATCACCAATCCCGGATGATCGAGTCCTTCGGCGTCCTCGATCGCGGCCGCGAACACCGCGGAGGACGGGATGATGCCGGCCTCGCCGAGTCCCTTGATGCCGAGCGGGTTCAGCGGCGACGGCGTCTCGAGATGGTCGATCTCGACTCGCTCCGGCACCTCGGTGACGTACGGCATCAGGAAGTCCATGAACGACGCATTGAGCAACTGCCCGTACTCGTCGTAGACCATCCGCTCGTACAGCGCTCCCCCGACGCCCTGTCCGACGCCGCCGTGGATCTGACCCTCGACGATGCGTGGGTTGAT
Source organism: Nocardioidaceae bacterium (assembly GCA_032154865.1). GTDB lineage: Bacteria > Actinomycetota > Actinomycetes > Propionibacteriales > Nocardioidaceae > DATFRX01. Next base: position 5,129 of record JALDXR010000272.1, on the reverse strand, counting down.
CATCGGACCGCAGTCGTGGACGACGCAGTAGCGCAGGATCCGGATCTCGGCGGTGTCCGGATCGGTCTCGACGACGGCGGCGTGCATGCCGTTGGCGAAGGTCGACTGGTTCGGCGAGTAGTAGTCGCGGCCCTCCAGACCGGGCTCGTCGCCCTCGGCCACCGGCGGCTTCGACGGGTCGCCGACAGCGAACTGCGTCGCGGCCTTGGACGCCTCGTCGAAGGCGTAGCGCAGTGGGTTGGAGAGTACGGCGACCGTGCCGAGTGCGATCTGGGTATCGGGCGCCCCCCGCACTCGCACCACGCCGTCGACGATCTCGAGGTCGTCCTCGCTGGCCTCCAGCGCATCGGCCGCGATCCGGAGCGCCTTGGCCCGAGCCCGCCGAGCCGCCAACGCGATCGCCGAGCCGCTCATCACGGCGGCGCGGGACGCGAACGTCCCCACAGCGTAGGGGAATCGCCGCGTGTCGCCGGTCACGACCTCGACGTCGTCGATCGGTACGCCGAGCTCGTCGGCCACGATCTGCGCGAACACCGTCTTGTGCCCTTGGCCCTGTGAGGTCAGCCCGGTCGCGACCTTGACCTTGCCGCTGGTCTCGACGTGGACGTGGCCGCCTTCGTAGGGACCGACGCCGGTGCCCTCGACATAGCAGGCGAGCCCGATTCCGACCCGGCGACCCTCGGCCCGGGCCTGGTCGCGGAACGTGGCGAACTCCTCCCAGCCGACCAGCTTCTTGAGCTTCTCGAGCGACGCCGGGAAGTCGCCGGAGTCGTAGCGCAGCGGCTTGCCGTCCTGGAAGAGCAGGCCGTGGTCGTACGGCATCTCGTCAGGCTGGATGAAGTTGTTCTCGCGAACCGCGGTCCGGTCCAGACCCAGCTCCGCGGCGATCGCGTCGATGGTCCGCTCCATGACGAACGCCGCGTGGACCCGGCCGGCGCCCCGGTAGGGCGTGACGAGCACCGTGTTGGTGTAGAGGCTCTCGAACTCGACCGTGTAGGCGCCCGGCTTGTACGGTCCGAGCAGCTGCGTCGACGTGACGATCGGAACGATCAGGCCGTACGGGATGAAGGCGCCGTTGTCGTGCCAGAAGCGCACCGACAGGCCGAGGATCCGGCCCTCGTCGTCGAACCCGACCTCGACATGGTGCAGCTGCCCGCGCTCGTGGGCCGCCGAGACGAAGTGCTCACGGCGGTCCTCGGTGAACTTGACCGCGCGGCCGAGGGCGCGGGCGGCCATGGCGACCAGCACCTCTTCGGGCCACGGGTGCACGATCTTGACGCCGAAGCCACCGCCCACGTCGGGGGCGATGACATCGACCTGGCCCAGGTCGAGCTCGAGCCGCGCCGCGATGGCGGCCCGGACGCCGGTCGTCGTCTGGGTCGAGGACCAGATCCGCAGCCGGGCCGACTCGGTGTCCCATCGGGCGAGGACGCCCCGCCCCTCGAGCGGCGTGCTTGCGCTTCGCTCGATCTCGAAGTCGAGCCTGAGCCGGTGCGGGGCGGCCTCGATGGCCGCGTCGGCATCACCGTTGGACTGCCGCATCCGCGCGGCCACGTTGCCGGGGACATCGGCGTGCACCAGGTCGGTGGCCGCGCGGGCCGCCTCGATGCCGACGACCGGCGGCAGTGGGTCGTAGGTGACGCTGATCCGGCTGGCCGCGTCCTCGGCGACGTAGCGGTCGGTCGCGACGACCATCGCCACCGCCTCGCCGACGTGGTTGACCTCGTCCTTGGCGAGTGCGTACGGCATCCGGGGATGCGTCAGGGTGGGGTGCGGGATCAGCAGCGGCAGCGGCTCGGCCAGCGGCCCGTCGAGGTCGTCCCAGGTGTAGATCGCGACCAGTCCGTCGACGTCGAGGGCCGCGTCCACGTCGATGTCGAGGATCCGGGCGTGGGCGTGCGGCGACCGGACCATGGCGACTTCGAGGGCGTCGTGACCGAGGTCGTCGAGGTACTGCCCGTTGCCGCGAAGCAGCCGCTCGTCTTCGACGCGCGGGATCGGATCCCCGAACATCTTGGTCGTCACGGCGTACCCCCTCGGTCGCCATCCGCAACGCTGGCGGTAGGCATATCGCGAGACACGCCGGCGTGTTTCGCAATTTCGCTACCGCCAGTGTCCGCCTTGAGCTCTGCCGCCCTCAGCACGGCCGCGACGATGTTCTGGTAGCCGGTGCAGCGGCAGAGGTTGCCGGCGATCATCTCGCGGGCCTCGTCCCGCGTCGGGTCCGGATTGTCGCGAAGCCCGGCGGTGATCGTCGTCAGGAATCCCGGCGTGCAGAAGCCGCACTGCAGACCGTGACAGTCTTTGAACGCCTGCTGCACCGGACCCAGCTCCCCGTCGGCACTCTCCAGACCCTCGACGGTCGTGATCTCCTCGCCGTCGACCGACACCGCCAGGGTCAGGCAGGCTCGCACCGGCTCGCCGTCGAGCAGCACCGTGCACGCGCCGCAGACCCCGTGCTCACAGCCGACGTGAGTGCCGGTCAGCTCGAGATCGTGCCGGAGTGCGTCGGACAACAGCCGCCGGGCCGGTACGTCGAGGTCGTACGCGACGCCGTTGACATGCAGCCGAATGGCATGGGTCGGCTCAGCCATCGGACCTCCTCCCGCCCGACAATTCAGCATGCGCGGCGGCGAGCGCCCGTCGGGTCAGCACACCGATGAGATGGCGCCGGTAGTCGGCACTGGCGTGGATGTCGCCGATCGGGTCGAGCGCCGCCATCGCCTGCTCGGCGGCCCGATCCCATGACGGGCCCGGGTCGACCGCATCGGTCAGGTCCAGGACGACCGGCGTGTCCGCGACCGAGAAGTACCCCGCTCGGACTACCCGGATCTCACCCGGAGGTTCAACACCGCGACCGTGGACTTCACCATCCCCGCCGCTGCTGACGTCGTCACCGCCGCCATCGACAGTGACCACCGCCGCCACGCCGACCAGCGCATAGTCACCGTGCCGGCGCGAAACCTCGCGGATCGCGGTGCCGCTGGTCGGTCCGAGCGCCGGCACTCGGATCTCCGTCACGAGCTCATCCCGCCGCACGACGCACTCGAGTGGGCCCACGAAGAAGTCCCCGGCCGCGATCTCACGCGTGCCCGACGCCGATCGAGTCGTCACCGTCCCGTCGAGGACTGCCAGCACGGCCGGGAGCTCGGCAGCCGGATCCGCATGCGCGATGGAGCCCACGACCGTGCCGCGATTGCGGATCGTCGGATGCGCCACCAGACCCAGCGCCTGGCGCAACAACGGCTGCCGGGCCGCCGCCGCGTCGTCGCGCTCGACCTGCGCATGCCGGGCCAGCGCCCCGATCCGGACGCTGCCGTCGTCGACCCGGACATAGGCCAGCTCCTCGACCCGGTTGAGGTCGATCAGCGTCGACGGAGCGGCCAGCCGCATCGACAACAGCGGGATCAGGCTCTGTCCCCCGGCGAGCAGCTTCGCGTCGGCAGCCTCCGACAGCGCGGCGACCGCCTCGTCCGCGGTCCGCGGCCTGACGTACTCGAACGGTGCTGGCTTCACGTCTCTCGGCCGCTCGCTGCCCTGCCGGTCGGCTCACCACCGGCTTCCCGGCCAGTCGGCTCGAGGTCCGGGGCCTCGTCGCCGGGGAGAACTCCGAACCGATCCCTGAGTAGGCGCACCAGGTGAAAGTAAACGATGACCATGAGCGTCCCGAGAGCGATACCCGCGATCTGGAAGTCGTTGGTGATCTCCAGGGTCACGTCGCCGATGCCCGCGATCAAGCCGGCCGCGATCGGGACCAGGTTGATCGGGTTGCCGAAGTTGACGCCGTTCTCCACCCAGATCCTGGCGCCGAGCAGTCCGATCATGCCGTACAACACCAGGGTGATGCCGCCGAGCACGCCGCCGGGTATGGAGTAGACCAACGCGCCGAACTTCGGACCGAGGCCGAGCAGGATCGCCAGCTCAGCCGCTCGTCCGGCCGGACCACCTCACCTGGCGGCGGTGTCTTCCCGCCGTGGACCACCTTCCAACCCAACGCGGGCATTGCGCCTCCTCACTCGCACAGCGGTCCCCGTGCTGACGCGAGACTAGTGGCGCAGATCGCGCGGTCGCGAGAGGCGAGCGGCCCGGAGTTTTGGCCGGTGTTGGTCGATTCTGCGTACTTCTGCGGCACGCGGCCGAGAATCCGGTGCCGCAGAAGTACGCACGACCGCTAGGGATCCAGCGTGGGCCCGTCGGCCTCGAGGGTCACGCCGTCGACAACGATCTCCGCGGCCAGGTCGTGACTCTCGGGCTCCACGCGCTGCAGCACGGCGAGGTAGCCCGTGACGACCCACTTCATCGGCTCCCGCCGGATCACACTGCCGTCGGCGGCCCGAACGACGAGCGTCACCGAGTCGGCCGGCTCGGGCTGTTTCGGCGCGCCGTCCAACCGAAGCATGACGTTCCGGGTCGGGCCGCTTCCGGAGATCTGCCAGTCCGGCTGCCACCGCGACAGGGTCACCGGCTCCGACTCCGCCGAGGTGCCGGCCAGGTTGGTCGCGACGGCGGTGAGCGGGTTGGCTCCGATCGCCAGCGGGAGCTTCGCCGACCAGGTGCCGTCCGGGTCGACCGGGACGTCGGCCACCGGTGATCCGTCGTTGAGCAGCGTGACGTCGGAAGGCCAGCTCGCCGTGCCGGTGACGGTCGCCGTCTCGGACAGGGTCACGCCGGGCGCCGGCACCTTGACCGTCGGCGCCGTCGGCGACTCGAGCCTGGCGTCGCGAGCGAACTCGATCGCGTTCCGCAACAGCCGACCGCCGTCAGCGGTCCAGCCGAGGCCCGGGCCGACCGCGTCGGTCACCGCGCTCGTCGCCAACACCAGCTCGACACTGCCGACGGTTCGCCAGCTGTAGCCCACGCCGAGTCCGCCGGCGGCCGTACGGCTGGACCGCTCGACCGCCACGTCGGCCAGCCGAGCGCCGTCGTAGCCGCCGACGACGCTGTAGTAGCCGCCGTCGCCGATCAGGGTCGTGGGATCGGACAGGCCCTCGAACAACGGATGATCTGACGCGAAGCCGGTCAGGGTCACCGGCCCGTCGCCGTAGCCCTGATCCGTCACGGTGACCCGTCCGGTGTACTTCTCGAGCAACCGGACGCCGCCGACGTCGACTCCCCAACTGCCGGAGAAG
>JALDXR010000271.1:0-5508 GCA_032154865.1 Nocardioidaceae bacterium | reverse complement strand
GCGATCAGTCCCGGCGCGGCCCGAGCCCTCATCGAGATGAACTCGCTGGTCGACGTACGTGACACGCTCAGCGCCGTACAGGCGCCGACCCTGGTGCTGCATCGCCGCGACGACATCGACTCCGACATCGAGGAGGGTCGATTCCTCGCCGAGCGGATTCCGGGAGCACGATTCATCGAGCTCGACGGCTCCGATCACTTCATCGCGGTCGACCCGGACCAGATCCTCGATCCGGTCGAAGACTTCGTACGCGAGCTCGGATCGTCGTCACCGACCGAGTCCTCGCTCGTCACGCTGCTCGCGGTCCGGGTCAAGCGACGCCTCGACATGGCATGGGTGCGGGGCATCCTGCAGGAGACGGTGGACGCCTATCGCGGCGTGCGTGCCATCGCCGAACAGGCGGCCGTACTCGCGACGTTCGACGGTCCCGGACGCGCCGTCCGCTGCGCCCGGGCGATCGTCGAACGTGCGGCGGACGCCAATCTGGACCTCTCGGTCGGACTGCATGTCGCCGAGATCGAGCGCCGCGGCGCCCATGTCTTCGGGGACGGCGTGGCGGTCGCCCAGGCCGTCGCGGATCGCGCTCCGACCGGCGAGGTATGGGTGACATCGACCTTGCGCGACCTGACCGGCGGCTCGGGCCTCGCCTTCGAGCGACGGGAGCACCTCGACGTGCCCGCACTCGGTCGGGAGCTAGAACTCGACGTGGCCAAGTGACGACGCGGATGCCGCGAGCATGGAGCTACTCGCCCGTGCCGAACACTCTCGCGCCGAAACGCTCCTTGCGGCCGGTCCCCTTGCAACGCCGGCACCGCCGGAACGAGTAGCTATAGATCGCGCCCTTATGTCGGTTGGTGCCGTTGCAGCGACGACAGGTGGTGAACGGGTGCACCCGGATCGAGATCAGGTATCCGACGACGAGGACCGCCGCCAAGATAAGCAGAATCGTCATATCCCAGCTCGACCCCTTTCTCCGCGCGGCAGGTGGCTGGGCGCAACGCTCAGAATAAGGTCGGATCCGGCCGTATCCGATGCGAATCGCCGATGACGCCCTGGTGACTTCGGGGTGTCGATTCCGGGCTAAATGGAGCTGTGCCAGGGTCTTGGATCGTCGCGGAGCAGCGCGTAGATGTGGACGTCAACGCTGCGGCCGCGGTTGAAGAAGGCACCGCGCGCCGTGCCCTCCAACTGGAATCCGCACTTCTCGGCGATCCGCCCGCTCGCGGTGTTGTCGGGCACGATCACCAGGGAGATGCGGTTGACCTTCTTCGCCGCGAACAGGTAGTCCACCAGGAGGCGTACCGCCTCGGTCGTATAACCGTGGCCGGAGTGCTCGGTCCCGTACAGCTGATAGGAGAGCTCGTACGCGTCCCAGTAGTTGGGCGACCGGAAGAACTCGATGTGTCCGACCATGACGTCGTCCCGGTTCCAGATCAGGAGCGTTCCCTCGTCTCGCTCCAAGAAGCCGTTCTCGGCGTACTGTCGCCGGAGAACGGGCTCCGACTGAACGCCGAGCGGGAAGAACTCCCCTCGGCTGGCGATGTCTGCGTGGGCCTCGATGAAGGCCGTGAGGTCGCGCTCTCGGACCGGACGCAAGACGACACTGTCTCCGTTGAGCATCAGCCCCTCCTCGCGCTTCGCGACCCAGCCATCGTCGCGGCTGCGCACATCTCGGTCCAGGGATCAGCGCAGACTCGGCAGCACCCGGGCGCCGAAGCGTCCCAGCTGCCGCACCGGGTCGCCGACCGGCCAGATGAACACGGTGTCGACACCTGCCTCGGCGTAGCGGGCGAGTTTCGCGATGCACTCGTTGGGCGCTCCGATGAGCACCTGGTCCGCCAGAGTGTCCGGCTCCCGCTTCAGCATCGTCGACAAGGCCGCCAGCTTCTCCCGCGCCTGCGGTCTGCTGTCGGTCAGATACATCCACGCGGTCGCGAGGGCGATCGGGAAGCCCGGCTCGTCCCGGCCGGCCGAGCGCAGCGCTTCGTGGAGGGAATGCCGGCCGGCGGCGAGCTGATCCGGTGTCGTGTTGTACGCCGACGCGAGCCAGCCGTCTCCGAGCCGGGCGACCCGGCGAAGGCCGGCCGGCGATCCCCAGCTGCCGATCCAGATCGGAACCGGACGACTCGGCCGCGGCTCGAGAGTGGGCGTGTCGTAGAAGCGATCCATCGTCCGGACGCCAGCGTCGGTGAGCTCGGCGCGCAAGACGCCGACTGCCTCGTCGAACCGGGGCCATCGCTCCTCGAACGGCACCCGCACCGCCGCGTAGTCGCCCGCTGACGACCCCGGACCGACGCCGAGGACGAACCGGCCGCCGGAGAGCAGGTCCAGCGCCGCGGCGGCCTTGGCCAACGCGGCCGGCCCACGCATCACGGGAAGCGACACGGTCGTCGCCAACGTCAGATCGGCACTGCGGTCGATCACGCTCGCCAACGCGACGATCCCGTCCAGCCAGGGCCGCTGGAAGACCAGATGATCGTTCGAACTGATCGCTGTCAGCCCCGCCTCGCGCGCAGCCTCCACATAGTCCGGCAAGGACGGGGTGCCTGCCCCGTCAAAGTCGATCAGCGGCAGGTGCGCGCCGAACCTCATTGCCGAACTGTAATCGCGCGGGCGGGACTAACAGCGGCACAACTGACGGTTCAGGCGGACCCCGTCGAGTTGGCGTGTTGCCGGGCACGGGCCGACCGAACTGAGCCGACCCGACCGCGGCGGTACGTGTCCAACCGCTGTGAGGCGTTGCGCGTCACGTTCATGATCTGCGCATAGCGTTCGCGTCCGGCCTTGCTTCCGAGCACATAGCCGAGCCCGAAGACGGCTGCGGCGCCGAAGATCCTCACTCCGAGTCACCCTCTTCGCCGTTGCGCGACCTAGACACGATGGCGCTGACGATCAGGATGCCGGCGATGATTCCGGCAGCGGCCAGCCCGGACTTCAGGACGCGCGGCGGGTCTTCGACCGCCTCTTCGATGCCTTCCACGGTCTTTTCCAGCGTGCTCTTCTTATGGAACGGATTTCTCATCGGTCTCCCTCATTTCGCCGCGTTGATGCCTTGAGCGGTCGGCCAGAAACACCCTTGGCCTGGCCGCGGCTACTCCACTCCCAGCCTGAGACGTACCCAGGGATCGCTGGCCGTAACGGAATTGTGTCGGCCTTGTCCCCATTCATCGACGCGTCGACGCGGCCAATCACGCCGGGTCGCTGTCGGGCTGATCGCCGCCGGTGTCACCAACCGCTCGTCGGTAAAGGGCGACCACGATCACCGCGAGGACGATGAAGACGAAGATGACAGCCGCGAGAAGCGAGTACTTGACGCCCACGCGTCGGATGAGTCCTGGCACGTCGACCTCCACCTTCCAGCACGCATACCGCAGGTAACGCCGGGCATGACGAACCCGGCCGTCGCCGTGAGTACCCGGCCGCCGTATCTGCAAACCGAGCTGCCGGACATCGCTGGCATTTGCCAATCCGTACCTGGGGTCGGGTCCAGGTGCATGATTGGTGTGGAGGTGAGCGTCGTGGATACTGACCGGACCTCACCGAAGGCCACGGTGCCCGCGCCGAGTCATGTGGTGGACTGCGCCGTCTACGTCGACGGCCAGCGGCTCCCGGATCGATGGACCCACACCGAGGCGATGGCCGAGCTGCGCCACCGGGGGCGGGGATTCATCTGGATCGGCCTGCACGAGCCGGATCCAGCCGACCTTGACGCCCTGGCCGAGACCTTCGGACTGCACGAGCTGGCGGTCGAGGATGCGATCACCGCACATCAGCGGCCGAAGCTGCAACGCTTCGACGACATCCTGTTCACCGTTCTCAAGACGGTCACCTACGTCGAGCACGCGTCGCCGACCACGACCAGCGAGATCGTCGAGTCGGGCGAGATCATGGCCTTTCTCGGCAAGGACTTCATCATCACGGTCCGGCACGGCCAGCATGCTTCGCTGCGCGATCTGCGTAAGGAGCTCGAGGCAACCCCCGATCGGCTCCAGGCCGGCCCCGCCGCCGTCCTGCACGCCATCGCCAAGCGGATCATCGACAACTATCTCGAGGTGACCGAATCGTTCGAGGCCGACATGGACGAGATCGAGTCGCTCGTGTTCGCCCCTCGCAGCCCGATCAGTCCCGAGCAGATGTACCTGATGAAGCGCGAGGTGCTCGAGCTTCGCCGTGCGGTCATGCCGCTGGCCACGCCGCTGCACCAGCTGGTCAAGGAGGACTCCCCGCTGATTCCGTCCGAGGTGCGGTCGTACTTCCGCGACGTCGAGGACGATCTGTCGACCGTGGCCGAGGAGGTCGCCAGCTTCGACAGCCTGCTCACCACCCTGGTCGACGCCACGCTCGCCAAGGTGACGCTGCAGCAGAACACCGACATGCGCCGGATCACCTCATGGGCGGCCATCATCGCCGTCCCCACCTTGGCCGTCGGCGTCTACGGCATGAACTTCGACCACATGCCCGAGCTGCACTGGCGCTACGGCTATCCGCTGGTTCTGATTGTGATCGCCGTCGCCTGCTTCGTGCTCCACCGCGTCTTCGTCCGCAATCGATGGCTGTAGCCGGCGGGCTGGTCGCTCACGGACCTGCCGGTCGCGACTCCTCGTCCTCGGCCTGCATCGACGGCATGACCGACCGGGTGACCTCGTCGAAGACGTCCCATTCGGCCGGCTGCTTGCGCCAGGTCTCCGGGTAGTAGAAGACGAACTCGTCAACGCCAATCGACCGGAAGCGGCCCACCAGGTCGCGGAAGTACTCGACCGACTCCCACGGAGTCAGAGGCGGGAAGCAGACGACTGAGTGCCGGATGGACGACGGGTCCCGGTCCAGTTCGACGCAGTAGTCGTCGAACCGCTGGCTACGGTCGCGAGTCGACGTGTAGAAGTCGTCCTCGGTCTCGATGCCGTAGCCGCCCCAAGAGCTCCATCCGTCTGCATAGCGCGCGGCCAGGCGGAGCATGCGCGGTCCGTGAGCCGCGATGGTGAGCGGCGGTCGCGGCTGCTGTACGGGCCGCGGGATGGTCTCCGCGCCATCGCATCGGTAGAACTGGCCGTCGTAGTCGGTCGTTTCCTGACGCAGCAGGAGGTCGGTCAGCTCGACGAACTCGGCGAACCGATCGACCCGCTCACGCGGGGTCAGCTGCATGCCGACCGCGGCGGCCCCGGCCGAGGGATCTCCGACGCCGAGGGCGAGCTCGACTCGTCCACCGCTGAGGTGGTCCACCGTCATCGCAGCCTTCGCCAGACTCACCGGGTGGCGGAAGTAGAGGCTGGTGACCAGTGTCCCGATCCGGACCCGATCGGTTTGCAACGCCATCATCGCGAGGGTCGCCGGGCCGTCGAACATGACATGTCGGGGATGGTCCGGATCGACCATGGTGTCGCAGTTCCACACCACGTCGAAGCCGAGCTGCTCGGCCGTGCTCCACCGCCGGGTGAGTTCGTCCAACGACAGGTTCTGGTACTGATACGCGCAAAACCGCAGGGGCGCCATGGCCGCCACTCTGCCAGG
>JALDXR010000270.1:0-5516 GCA_032154865.1 Nocardioidaceae bacterium | reverse complement strand
CCGAGGACGGTCCGCACGCTGGTCAGCGGAATCCACTCACCCTGCCGCGTCCAGTCCACCAGCACGGCCCACAGGCGATCAGCTGCGACGTCGACGGTCGCCTCGGCCTGCAGCAGAGCCCGGCTCACGAGAGCAGTCCGGCGATCACGCGCAGGTCGGCCCGCAGCGCCTGAGCCGGTACGCCGTTCGGACCGAATCGCAGGGCGGCCGCGGGGTGGTAGGTGGGGACGACGGTGTGCCCGGCCAACTCGTAGACCTTCCCGTGCACGTCGCCGATGCGTACGCCACGACCCAGCGCCCAGGCCAGCGCCGTGCCGCCGAGTGTCACGACGACCTCGGGATCGATCACCTCGACCTGCCGGTCCAGCCAGGCCCGGCAGGTGGCGAGCTCCGGGCGTTTCGGCGTCCGGTTGTCCGGCGGCCGGCACTTCACCGTGTTGCAGACCGCGACCTGCGCCCGGTCCAGCCCCACCTCGGCCAGCAGTTCGTCGAGGAGCTGTCCGGACCGGCCGATGAACGGCAGTCCGCCCTCGTCCTCACTGCGACCGGGCGCCTCACCGACGAGCAGCACCCGCGCGCCGATCGGATAGACGCCCGGGACTACTCGCTGTCGCGACTCCGCCAGGGCGCACGCCGTGCAACCCGCCATCGCCTCGACCAGCGACGGCCAGTCGGTCAGGTCCGGCGCGAGGTCGGCGGGCGTCGTCACCGAGACCTCACCAGCTCCGCAAGCAGCTTCGTGACGTCCTCATCACGCTCCAGCATGAGCAGGTGACCGGCCCCTTCGATCACCTCGACCCGAGAGCTCGGCACCAGCTCGTTGATACGGCGAGCATGATGCACCGGCGTCAGAAGGTCGTGACTGCCCACGATGACGAGGACCGGAATGTCGTGGAGCGCAGCCAGCGACGCGTACTGGTCGAGGCCGGCGATCAGCGGCCAGAAGTCCCAGACCACCGACGCGTCGCTGGCCGAGATCATCGCGTCGGCGAAGGCGGAGTACTCCGGTGGCACGTCCCCGCCGAAGGCGAACCGTTTGGTGATCCAGTAGGCGGGGCCGCCGGTGAGCCGGCGACCGGCGTGGATCAGCCGCGGCGCCCGGGCTCCGACGGAGAACAGCGTCTCCGCCCGGTCCCGGAGCAGCTGACCGGCGCGTCCGGGCAGCACCTGGCCGAGGCCGCCCGCGCTGGTGCCGAGCAGGCCGATCCCCGTCACGCGCTCCCGCATCACGCCGGCATGGTCCTTGGCGTACTCCATGATCGTCATGCCACCCATCGAGTGGCCGATCAGCACCAGCGGTCCGTTCGGAGCGACCGTCTCGATGACTCGCTCGAGGTCGCGGGCGAGCTGCTGGATCGTGCAGGCATCGGGCTTGGACGTGCCGGACCGGCCGTGGCAGCGCTGGTCGTAGAACACCATCCGATAGGCGCCGCGGAACGCGAGACGCTGGAAATGCCAGCAGTCCAGATTGAGCATCCAGCCGTGGACGAAGACGATGGTCGGCGCTTCGGCATCGGGACGGTCCGGCTCGTCCACCTCGACGTACAGCGGGACGTCGTCGTCCGCGCGCACCGGGACCGGCTCGCCGCGTAGGGATCCGAGGCGGTCCGGGTCCGACTTCCAGCGCCGGCGGGCCTGGCGTCGCTTCGCACTCGACGTGGCTACCGCACCGACCGCCGCCGCGGACGCGGCTGCGGCACCGGCGACACCGGCACGAAGCAACGGGCGCCTCACGCGTCACCTCCGATCCAGCGCCGGGCCGCCCGGCCGCGCGGTCCGGTGATGATCTCGTACGAGATGGTGCCGGCCGCCTCGGCCCAGTCCTGGGCCGTCGGACCGTCGACGTCGCCCGCACCGAACAGCTCCACGGGCGCACCCGGCTCGGCGTCGGTATCGCCCAGGTCGATGACGAACTGGTCCATGCACACCCGGCCGGCGATCCGATGCCGTCGGCCGCCGACCGAGACCTCGGCCCGGTTGGACAGGTGCCGCGGAACCCCGTCGGCGTAGCCCAACGGCACCAGACCGAGGGTCGTGTCCCGCTCGGTGACATAGGTGTGGCTGTAGGAGACGCCGCTGCCGGCCGGCACCCGTTTCACCGCGGCGAGCCGGCTGTGCACCGACATGGCGGGCCGCAGGCCCAGGTCCGCCGCGGACGCGATCTGGGGCACCGGCGACAGTCCGTAGACCGCGAGGCCGCATCGCACCAGGTCGAAGTGGGAGGAGGGCCGGGTCAGCGTCGCCGGCGAGTTGGCGAGGTGCCGCAGGCCCGGGTCGAGTTCGGCGGCCTCGACAGCGGCGAGCGCATCGAGGTAGGCCGCCTCCTGCACCTTGATGGACGGGTGATCGGGCTCGTCGGCGCAGGCGAGGTGCGACCAGACTCCGGTGATCCGCACGACATCGGCCGCCTGCGCCGCCTTCGCTCCGGCGACGAGCTCAGGCCATCGGTCCGGGGGCGCCCCGTTGCGGGACAGCCCGGTGTCTGCCTTGAGCTGCACCCGGGCCGGCTTGCCGAGACGTCGCGCCGCCGCCGCGATCTCGTCGAGTTGCCAGGTCGACGACGCCGTCAGGTCGATCTCCGCGTCGATCGCGGTGTCGTAGGTCTCGCCGGGCACCGAGAGCCAGCACAGCAGCGGACCCTCGTCGCCGTCGGCTCGCAGCTCCAGCGCCTCGTCGAGCACGGCCACGCCGATCCACTCCGCTCCGGCCGATCGGGCTGCCCGGGCGCTCGCCAGCATTCCGTGGCCGTAGCCGTCGGCCTTGACCACGGCGAGTACGCGGGCCGGCGCCGCGACCTCGCGCAGTCGCCGTACGTTGTGCCGGATCGCCTCGAGGTCGATGACGATCTCGCCACGCGGTTGGTCGTCAGTCATCGCGGCCGATTCTCCCAGGCCGACCCGCGCGCGTATGCACAAGGCGACCAGATCCGCCCCGCGCGCCGCTAGCGGTCAGCGGGACACCGCCAGCTCGCCGAGCTCGGACCAGTCGTCCTGGTCGAGGGTGGCGTTGACGATTCGGGGGGTCTCCGCGAGATGCGGCGGCAGCGTCTGCTGGGCCGCCTTGAAGTGCTCGGACGACACGTGTGCCGCCCCGGCCGCGCCGTCCTGGAAGGCCTCCACGAGGACGTACTCGGTCGGGTCATCGAGGCTTCGCGACCAGTCGAACCACAGGCAGCCGGCCTCGGCGCGGGTCGCCTGGGTGAAGTCGGCGGTGATCTGCGGCCACTCGTCGGCGAACTGCGGGAGGATTCGAAACTTGGCGGCGATGAAGATCATGCGGTCTCCTCACGAGGACAGGTGTGATCAAGCGTAAAAGGAGACTGCTGCCCCGCGACTCCATCGAAGGCTTGCTAATGTCGGCGTTCGCTTCGTCGTCGCCATGCTGGGCGCACGACAGCGTCCGGAGTGCGCGACGGCGTCGGCGAAGGGAGCACGCATGGACGAGCCGTCTGCCGAGGAGTTCGCCCGCATCGCACTGGAGCTCCACGACCAGGCCGGACTCGTGGAGACCGTGGACCAGGTCGCCCACTTCGCCCTCGATGCGGTGAGTTGCGAGTACGCCGACGTCCTGTTCGTCCACCGACGCGAACGTATCGAGTCGATGGCCAGCACCGGCGACGCTGCCGAGAAGGCCGGCCAGCTCCAGATCACGCACCGGGAGGGTCCGGCGCTGGCCATGACGGGTAGCGACGACACGTTCATCGCGATCCGGGACACGAGGACCGACGAACGGTGGCCGAACTGGTGCGGAGACGTGTCGGAGCTCGGGATCCGCAGCGTGCTCACCGTCCGGCTCGCGACCCTGCAGAACACAATCGGCGTGATCAACGCGTACGGCGAGAAGCCCGAGTGCTTCGACGCGGACGACCTGGCGGTGGTCCACGTGCTCGCCCAACATGCGGCGGTCGCGCTGGCGGCCGCTCGCCAGGCGTCCACCCTCTGGCAGGCGATCGACGCCGGGAAGACCATCGGGCAGGCCCAGGGCATCCTGATGGAGCGGTTCGACCTGACGCCGGAGCAGGCTTTCGGCGTGCTGCGCCGCTACTCCCAGGCGCACAACGTCAAGCTCAGCCAGGTCGCTCGACTGCTCATCACGAAGCGGAAGCTTCCCGACGACCCGACGTAGCCGCCCGCCCCCACCGGTTGAAAACCCCGAACCCGGACCCATCCGCCCGCTGTCCGGCTCCGAATCCAGGACGACATCACCGTTCATGGTTTGGAGTGTGAACATGAGGTCCCCACGTACTCGCCACCTCGCCGTGGCAATGATCGGATCCGTCGCGCTGGTGCTGCCAGCATGTGGCGGAGGGTCGTCGGACGATGCGGCCGACCCACCCGAGGCCGCGTCGCAGGAGCCGAGCACGCCGGCGCAGACGGATGCCGATCCGTTCGAGCTGACGCGCGAGGCCGCGAGCCATATGCCGATGACCGCCGACGCGCTTGCGACCGGCTTCGACACCGCGCTCAAACTCCCCGGCAACGCCGACTCGGATGCCGCCGGACTCCGGGCCCAGCTGACGTACCTCCTCACCGAGCACGTCTACCTCGCCGGCATCGCCGTCGATACGGCGTACGTGACCGGGGCGGACTCCCCGGAGTTCAAGCTGGCGACCAAGACGCTGGACGCCAACTCGGTGGCGCTCAGCGATGCCGTCGGCTCGGTCGCGGGTGACGAGAAGGCCGCGACCTTCCTGCAGTCCTGGCGCAGTCACATCGACGACTTCGTCTCGTACGCGGTGGCCGCCAAGGAAGGCGATCAGGCCGGCAAGCGCGAGGCCCTTCGCAATCTCGCGGCCTACCGGCGTACCGCTGGAGCGTTCTTCGCCGACATCACCGGGGGCGCGCTGCCCGCGTCGGCCGTCCGGGCGTCGCTCGCCGAGCACGTCGAGACGCTGACGGCCGCGATCGACGCCCTGGCCGCCGGCGACCCGTCGGCCTTCGACAAGCTCAAGACCGCGGCCGACCACATGCCGATGACCGCGATGGCGCTCGCCGACGGCATCGACCAGGCCGCCGACATCGCCGGCAACCCGAACGACCAGGCGTCGGAGGTGCGCGCCGCGTTGAACGGCATGCTCACCGCGCACGTCTACCTTTCCGGGGTCGGCGTGTTCACCGCGTACGTCGACGGCGCGGACAGCCCGTCCTTCGAGGCGGCGGCCGGCGCCATCGACGCCAACTCGGTCGAACTCGCTGACGCGGTCACCAGCCTCACCGACAAGGCGACCGGCGAGTCGTTCCTGGAGTCCTGGCGCAGTCACATCGACGACTTCGTCGCGTACGCGGTCGGCGTCGCGGGTAACGACCAGCAGGCGCAGGACGAGGCCCAGGCCAACCTCCAGGCCTACGCCGAGGTGTCCGGCAAGACCTTCGAGGAGCTCACCGGAGGCGCGCTGACCGCGACCGCCGTGCAGCACGAGTTCGAGATGCACATCGAGTCGTTGTCCATGGCCATCGACGCGATGGCCAATGCCCTCATACGGTAAAGCATGGCCAACGGAGCTCACCGTCGGGGGG
>JALDXR010000269.1:0-5521 GCA_032154865.1 Nocardioidaceae bacterium | reverse complement strand
ACGCCCATCTTCCCGAGATAGTGGTCGATCCGGAGCAGTTGGGACTCGTCGACGTACTGGTGCAGCTCCGCCGCCAGGGCCTGAGCCGACTCGAGGTCGTGGCCGAACGGCTTCTCGACGACGATCCGGCTGTTCGCCGTCAGGCCGGCCTCCGAGAGTTGTCCGATGACGGTGCCGAACAGGAACGGCGGGATTTCGAGGTAGAAGACCGGGGTCTCCTGCCCTTTGATCGCCGCGGCGACGCGCTGGTAGGTGGCGGCATCGGTGAAATCACCGCTCACGTAGGACAATCGCGCGGCGAGTCGCTTGAACACGGCCTCGTCGAGCTTCTCACCGGTGCCCTTGATCGACTCTCGGGCCCGCTGGACGAGCTGATCGTCGTTCCAGTCGTCGACCGCGACTCCGACGATCGGGCAGTTCAGCAGGCCGCGGGCCTCGAGCCGGTAGAGGGATCGGAAGGTCATCACTTTGGCCAGGTCCCCGGTGATCCCGAACACCACGAGGACATCGGCCGGCTTTGCTTGGCTGTTGTTCGTCATCATCAGCCCCCGTTCGTCTTACGGACGGCGGTTTACGTCGCCACGATGTCCCACGTGATCCGTACGCGCGTCGCCCGTGTCGGGTGATTGGGAGTCACCTACCCTCAGGCTCATGTGGTGGCAGGCCGGGCAGCCGTGATGATCCGGGTCGAGGGCGAAGTGGTGCCCGGGTTCGAGTCGGTGCGGGATGCTTTCCGGGAGGTCGTGTCGGAGCAGGCCGGGACCGGCTCGGCGGTCGCCGCCTGGCACGACGGTCGTTGGGTCGCTCGGATGCACGGCGGCTACGCCGACGCGGCCCGTACCGAGCCGTGGGGTCCGAAGAGCGTCGTGATGCCCTATTCCGTCACGAAACCGTTCGCCGCCGTGTGCCTGCTGATGCTGGTCGACCGCGGACTCGTCGGCCTCGACGAGCCGATGCGGACGTACTGGCCGGAGTTCGTGACGCCGGCGACGGTGCGCGAGGTGCTGAGCCACCAGGCCGGCCTCGTCGCTCTCGACGACCCGCTCCCCACCGAGGCCTTCTACGACTGGGACCGGATGTGCGAGGCGCTCGCGCACCAGGAACCGCAGTGGCCGCCGGGCGAGCGTCCGGGCGAGAGCGCGCTCTTCTACGGGCACCTCGTCGGCGAGGTGGTTCGGCGGGTCGACGGGCGCTCGTTGGGCCGGTTCTTGCGCGAGGAGATCTGTGGGCCGCGAGGGCTCGACTTCGCGATCGGCCTCGCGACGCGCGAGCAGGCCCGGGCGGTGGAGCTCACTGGACTCACCGACGAGAGCTTCCGGCGGGAGGTCCTCGGCAACCGGACGACGTTGTATGAGCGGGCCACCGGCAACCCGCCGGGTGCGTTCGACCCGGCCGTGGTCAACTCGCCCGCCTGGCGGGCCGCCGAGATCCCCGCGGTCAACGGACACGGCACGGCAGCGGCCGTGTGCGGACTGTTCGTGGCGCTGCTCGACTCCACATTGCTTTCCGGGTCGCTACGGGACGAGTTGGCCACTGCCCAGTGCTCCGGAGTCGACGCGGTCATGGGCGGTGAGACGGCCTGGGGTCTTGGCGTGGCCGTCGACGACGACGGATTCGGCATGGGTGGGACCGGCGGCAACCTCGGGTGGGCGAGCCGGGTGGGCGGGTATGCCTACGGATTCGTCACCGGCACCGTCGGCACGCACGACCGGTCGGAGCGGGTCGAGAACGCCCTTCGCGACTGCCTCGGGCTCGCGGCCCTCGAGTGACCAAGCGCCGCCGAACGCAGCGGGACCTTTAGGCCTGTCCTGATCTTCGAACCGGCGCGTAGCGTGGTGATCCTATGAACGAGTTCAGTCTCGGAGTCCTCGCTCGCTCTCGCAAGGAGAACGAGTGGCGGCTACCGATCCATCCTCAGCACTTCGCGCGGATCGACGACGACCTCCGTGGCCGGATTCACCTCGAGCGCGGGTACGGCGAGCGCTTCGGCATGTCCGACCAGGACCTGAGCCCGTACGTCGCGGGACTGCACGACCGGGAACGGCTGCTCGCCGAGTGCGACGTGATCCTGCTGCCCAAGCTCCAGGCCGAGGACCTGGCCGAATTCCGGGTCGGTCAGATCGCCTGGGGCTGGCCACACTGCGTCCAAGACGAGCTGCTGACCCAGGTCGCGATCGACCGGCGCCAGACGCTGATCGCCTTCGAGGCGATGAACCACTGGACGTCCAACGGTGGCTTCGCGCTCCACGTCTTCCACCAGAACAACGAGATGGCCGGCTACTGCTCGGTCCTGCACACGCTCGAGATCGTGGGATCGACGGGCGTCTACGGCCGGCGGATGACCGCGGCCGTGATCGGCTTCGGCGCGACGGCGAGGGGCGCGGTGACCGCGCTCGAGTCGCAGGGCATCCACAATGTCAGCGTCTTGACGTCCCGCCCCACCCAGGCCGTCAGTGCGCCCATTCATTCGGCCCGGATCCGGCAGCTCGTCCGGGTCGGCTCCGATGAGGAGGCGCTTTCCGTGGTGACCGGCGCCGGACGCGTTCCGATCGCCGAGTTCCTCGCCCAGCACGACATCGTCGTCAACTGCACGCTGCAGGACCCCAACGCGCCCATGATGTTCGTCTACGAGGAGGATCTCTCGCGCTTCCGGCCGGGCAGCCTGATCATCGACGTGTCCTGCGACGAGGGCATGGGCTTCGACTGGGCACGGCCGACCTCCTTCAAGCAGCCGACCTTCGTCGTCGGCGACAACATCTGCTACTACGCCGTCGATCACAGTCCGTCGTACCTGTGGAACTCCGCGACCTGGGTGATCAGCGAGGCGCTGATCCCGTACCTGCGCACGGTGTTGGCCGGACGCGACGCCTGGGAGGCCGACCGGACGGTCCGGCGGGCGATCGAGATCCGCGACGGCGTGATCGAGAACCCGGCGATCCTGACCTTCCAGGACCGCTCGCCGGACTATCCGCACCCGAAGCTGTAGTTCCGTGTCGGACAAGCGCGCGTCCCGGAAGGAGGAGGTCGCTGCGCCCAAGTCGGACAAGTGGGCTGCGCGACGAGCCGAGGTCGCGGCGCGGAAGGCCGAGGTCGCAGAGCGGCTGGCCGAGCTGCGCGGCCGCGCCGAGGAGATGCCGGCGGGCTCGGCGGCGCTCCACGCCTTGAAGAGCGAGCACGACGCCGGCGGTGGGCTCATCGCCGGTGGCGTCGCGTTCCGGTTCTTCCTCTGGTTGGTCCCCTTCGGTCTGATCATCGCTTCGATCGGATCGCTGTGGAGCGACTACGACGAGGCGGGGCTCGAGGCGGCGGCGAAGGAGTTCGGCATCGGAGCCGCGTCCGCGGAGGCCGCGTCGGAGGCGCTCCAGACCAGCGAGCGCAACGCCGTGCTCGTCCTCATCGTGGGTCTGATCACGCTGGTCTGGTTCACGCTCGGGGTGCTGCGCGCGGCGAACATCTCCTACGCGTTGGCCTGGCGGATGGGGGTTCCGAAGATCGGCCGGCCGCTGGCTGCGATCGGCCTCCCCAACGGTCTGCTCTTCCTCACGTTCGCCGGATCGGCCGCCATCTCCTGGCTGCGCGAGCAGATCGGAACGAGCGCGCTGTTCGGCCTCGTCGTGGGCTTCGTTCTGACGACCGCGATCGCCCTGTACGCGATGTGGCTCCTCCCGCACCGGGCCTCCCACCCGTTCGAGCTCTTTCCCGGCGCGGCGCTCGTCGGCCTCGGCTACCAGCTGATGGACCTGGCCGTCCTCTTCTACTTCGCGCCGAAGCTCGGCGAGTCCCAGGAGACGTACGGCGTTCTCGGTGCAGCCGCGACGCTGCTGGTGTGGCTCTACGTCCTCTGCCGCCTCTTCACCGTCGCGGGATTCCTCAACGCCACGCTGTGGGAACGGCGGCAGGACCAGGCTGCGGACTCGCCGCCGGACCCTGCCGGGTAGCTCGGGCTGGAACCTCATCGACCGGCGGGCCACGATGGAAACGTCCCATCGGACCCAGGAGGTGCCACGTGGCTGAGTTACCCGTGCCGGACGAAGGAATCCTGCTGACGCACTTCATCGTCTCGGACGACGTCGAGCGCTCGCGGCGCTTCTACTCGGAGGTGCTCGGCGGCGAGACGGTACGAGCCGGCGAGCCGTCCTTCGTCCAGCTCTCCAACAGCTGGATCATCATCAACGCCGGCGGTGGACCCACGGAGGACAAGCCGGACGTGATCCTGGAGACGCCCCCGGACCTGAACCGGACGAGCAGCTTCCTCAACATCCGCGTCGCCGACATCCAGGCGGTCTACGAGGAGTGGAGGGCTCGTGGGGCCGAGTTCCTGACGCCGCCGCAGGACCGCGGGGCCGAGATCCGCTGCTACATCCGCGACCCCGACGGTCACCTGATCGAGGTCGGGCAGACGAACCGCGCCTTCCTCGAGCAGCGCGGTTAGACAGATCCGGACGCGTAGGGTCGGCGGTCGAGAGTGCTACTCGCCGTCCGCGAGCAGCTCCCGGAGCGAGTCGGCCTCCTCCGCGCAGGCCGGGCAGGCTTCGAGGTGGGTTGCCATCGCGACGTGGAGGTAGTCGGGATCGGCGAGTAGGCGTTCGACGTACTCGTCCAGCAGCGCGAAGCAGTCGTCGCATGACAGCCACGGCTCGGTGTCCTGGGTGAGGCTGCGTAGGACCTTGCGCGTGATCGCACGCGGTTGCTGCTCAGTCATGGGTCGTTCCCCTTCCCCGTTGCCGCCCGCAGGTATCCGGCGGTCGTGAGATGCGCCCGTACGCGGACTCGCGCATCGTGCAGCGTTTTGTAGAGCGCGTTGCGGTTGGTGCCGAGCCGTTCGGCGAGCACGTCGATCGGGACTTCGTCGACCAGTAGCGCGAGCATGATCCGTCGCTGGTGAGCCGTCAGTGCCTCGTCGATCGCCCGGCGTACGGCGCGAGCCAGGTCGGCGGTCTCGGCGTACTCCTCCACGGACGGGCCGAGCTCGATGGTGAAGTGGCTGTCGTCGAGTACGACCTGCCGGGTGCGCCAGGCCTGGCTGCGGACCTCGGTGGCGGCCTGCAGGATGCCGAACTTGTAGGCCCACGTGGTGAACCGGCTCCGTCCCTCGAACGTGTGGAGCTTGCGCAGAAGCGCCACCATCGCCTCGTCGGCCGCCTGGTGGGTCAGCTCGTCGGCCACGTCCGGCCCGGCGCCGTCGAGCAGCGTGCCCATCCGGCCGACCTGGTGCCGGGCCGCTCGCAGCAGCAGGTCGTGGAGCCGGCGCAGCGCGTCGTGGTGGTCGGGCCCCTCGATGCTCAGCGCGTGGACCCAGTCGTCCGGGTCGCGCTCGGTGTCGGTCGCCGACGCCGGTCGACTGGACCCACCCTGGCCGATCGGGGTCATCGTCGGATCGCCCTCCCACGCACGACCGCCGGGATCGGCGCCGTGGGCATGGACGGACAATCCGTCCGATTCTGCCCGTGGTGGGGAGATGTGGGTAAGACACTGCCGGCCGACGACGCGTACATGGTGATGAGCCTAGTGACCATACGGA
>JALDXR010000268.1:0-5525 GCA_032154865.1 Nocardioidaceae bacterium | reverse complement strand
GAGGGCGTCGCCGCCCAGGTCCTCGTCAAGCTCGGCGCCGACCTCAACCGGGTCCGTCAGCAGGTGATCCAGCTGCTGTCGGGCTACCAGGGCAAGGAGGCCGCGCCGGCCGGTGGCCCGGCCGAGTCCGGCCCCAGCAGCTCCCTCGTGCTCGACCAGTTCGGTCAGAACCTCACCCAGGCCGCCCGTGAAGGCAAGCTCGACCCCGTCATCGGTCGCGAAAAAGAGATCGAACGGGTCATGCAGGTGCTCTCCCGGCGTACGAAGAACAACCCGGTGCTGATCGGCGAGCCGGGCGTCGGCAAGACCACCATCGTCGCCGGACTCGCCCAGGACATCGTCCGCGGCGACGTCCCGGAGACACTCAAGGACAAGCAGATCTACACCCTCGACCTCGGCGCGTTGGTCGCCGGGTCGCGTTACCGCGGCGACTTCGAAGAGCGGCTGAAGAAGGTGCTCAAGGAGATCCGCACCCGCGGCGACATCATCCTGTTCATCGACGAGATCCACACCCTGGTCGGCGCTGGTGCCGCCGAGGGCGCGATCGACGCCGCCAGCATCTTGAAGCCGATGCTGGCCCGCGGCGAGCTGCAGACCGTCGGTGCGACGACGCTCGACGAATACCGCAAGCACCTCGAGAAGGACGCTGCGCTGGAGCGACGCTTCCAGCCGATCCAGGTCGACGAGCCGTCGGCCGCGCACACCATCGAGATGCTGAAGGGTCTGCGGGATCGCTACGAGGCCCACCACCGGGTGACGATCACCGACGAGGCGCTGGTCTCGGCGGCGACGCTCGCGGAGCGCTACATCTCCGACCGCTTCCTTCCCGACAAGGCGATCGACCTGATCGACGAGGCCGGTTCGCGGCTGCGCATCCGCCGGATGACCGCGCCGCCGGACCTGCGTGAGTTCGACGAGAAGATCGCCGACGTCCGCCGCCGCAAGGAAGGCGCGATAGACAGCCAGGACTTCGAGGCTGCCGCGTCCCTGCGCGACGAGGAGAAGAAGCTGATCGCCGCCAAGGCAGAGCGCGAGCGGCAGTGGAAGGCCGGCGACATGGACGTCGTGGCCGAGGTCGACGAGGAGCTCATCGCCGAGGTCCTCGCGACGGCCACCGGCATCCCGATCGTCAAGCTGACCGAGGAGGAGTCCGGCCGGCTGCTCAAGATGGAGGACGAGCTCCACAAGAACGTGATCGGCCAGGAAGAGGCCGTCCGGGCCTTGTCCCGGGCGATCCGGCGTACGCGGGCGGGTCTGAAGGACCCACGTCGTCCCGGCGGGTCGTTCATCTTCGCCGGGCCGTCCGGCGTCGGCAAGACCTGGCTGTCCAAGTCGCTCGCCGAGTTCCTGTTCGGCGACCCCGACTCGCTGATCCAGCTCGACATGAGCGAGTTCTCGGAGAAGCACACGGTGTCGCGGCTGTTCGGCTCGCCTCCGGGCTACGTCGGCTACGAAGAGGGCGGCCAGCTGACCGAGAAGGTGCGGCGCAAGCCGTTCTCGGTGGTGCTGTTCGACGAGGTCGAGAAGGCGCACCCGGACATCTTCAACTCGCTGTTGCAGATCCTGGAGGAAGGTCGCCTGACCGACAGCCAGGGCCGGATGATCGACTTCAAGAACACCGTCATCATCATGACCACCAACCTGGGCACCAAGGACATCTCGAAGGGCGTCAACCTGGGCTTCTCCCAGTCCGGCGACGCCATGGCGTCCTACGACTCGATGAAGGCCAAGGTCTCCGAAGAGCTGAAGCAGCACTTCCGGCCGGAGTTCCTCAACCGGGTCGACGAGATCATCGTGTTCCCGCCGCTGACGCAGGAGCAGATCATCGAGATGGTCGACATGATGCTGCGCGGCGTGGAGCTGCGGCTCAAGGACCGCGACATGGCTCTGGAGCTGACCCAGGCGGCCAAGGAGGAGCTGGCCACCCGTGGTTACGACCCGGTGCTCGGCGCGCGTCCGCTGCGTCGCACGGTCCAGCGCGAGATCGAGGACGCGCTCGCCGAGAAGCTGCTCTACGGCGACGTCCGGCCGGGCCAGATCGTGGTGGTGGACATCGACGGCGAAGGTCCCGAAGCCTCGTTCACCTTCCGCGGCACGCCGAAGGCCGAGGCGCCGGACACTCCGCTGATCGAGCAGACCACGACCGAATAGTCCACAACACGCGAATCGGCGTCGTGGGGTTTCGACCCACGGCGCCGATTTTGCGTTTTCGCCCTAGTGGACGCCGCGGAGGTTGAGCATGACGACTCCGACGACGATGAAGCCGATGGCCGTGACTTTGAGCGTGTCGAGTCGCTCGCCGAGCAGAGTGGCGCCGATCAGCGCGACCAGTGCCGTGCCGGCGCCGGACCACACGGCGTAGGCGACCGAGACCGGGATGTCTCGTACGACGATCGCGAGCAGGGCGAACGAGACCGCGTACGCCACCAGCACCCCGGCCGTCCAGATCACGTTGGTGAAGCCGTCCGTACGCGGCAATGACGCGGTGGCGGCCACCTCGATGCCGATCGCCGTCGCCAGCAGTGCTGTCGCGAACCCCATCGCGTGCCTCCCTTCGTCGTGCCTTTGTAGCGACCGCTACATGGCGCTAGTGTAGCGAGTGCTACAAACGTACGCACGAAGGAGTCCTCACAATGGGACGCCGAGACGACCTGGCCGAGCTGGCGACGGACTACGTCCTCGAGCATGGCCTGATCGGGCTGTCACTGCGGCCCTTGGCGGCTGCGCTCGACACCAGCGACCGGATGTTGATCTACCACTTCGGCGACAAGGACGCGCTGGTCGCCGAGGTCATCGCACGCTCCACCGGCCGGGCCGTCCAGGTCGTTGAATCCCTGCCTCGAGCCCGTACGGTTCGCACCGGCGTGCTCGCGCTGTGGCGGGCTCTGGTGGAGCCGGAGCTCGACCGCTGCCTTCGCCTCTACATCCAGGGCGCGGCGCTTGGTGTCCTCGGCGCGGACCCGTACCGCAAGCTGATCGCGCAGACCAACACGGAGTGGGACCGGGCCGTGCGGGAGTACCTGATCGGCTGCGGAGCCCAGCCGCGCCGGGCGCCACGCATCGCCAGGCTGGTCGACGCGGCGCTCACCGGCTTTCAGCTGTCGATGCCGGTGGTCGACGACCCCCAGCGGCTGGAGGCGTCCGTACGCGACCTCGCCGCGACCGCACAACGGGTCAGCGACGGCGCCGCCTGATCCGGGCTCGGCCTCAGCGCGGAAGCGCGAAACGATCACCGTCGAGCGGTTCGACAAGACCGTCCGCGACCAGGCCGTCCAGCGCCCGCTCGCGCTGTGGCGAACGGTCCCAGACGGCTTCGAGCTCCCGGCGGTGCACCGGGCCGGCGGCATCGCGGAGTACGGCCAGCAACGCCCCTCGGCACTGGCGGTCCGTCCCGTCGTAGGACTGCGTGGGCCGGCGCGGCCCGTCGTAGGCCGGATAGCCACCGCCTCGCCATCGACACCGGTCGGCGATCGGACACCCGTCGCAGCGCGGCCCGCGGGCGGTGCAGACGAGGGCGCCGAGCTCCATCACGGCCACCGACCATCGGGCTGCCTCGGCCGAGTCGGTCGGCAGCAGTTCGCGGGCCGTCTCGCGTTCGGCCACCCGGACCGACGGGCCCGGAAGGGCCGTACCGTCGACCGCCCGGGCGAGGACCCGGCGGACATTGGTGTCGAGGACCGGTAGCCGTCGGTGATAGGCGAAGACGGCGACGGCCGCCGCGGTGTAGTCGCCGATGCCCGGAAGCTCGCGGAGCGCCTCGACGTCGTCGGGCACCACGCCGCCGTGACGCGCCGTGATCGCCGTCGCCGCCTGGTGCAGCCGCATCGCCCGTCGCGGATATCCGAGCCGGCCCCAGGCGCGGACCGCCGCGCCGACCGAGTCGGCTGCCAGCGCCGCCGGCGTGGGCCAGCGATCCAGCCAGGCGCGGTAGGCCGGCAGCACCCGGGCGACCGGGGTCTGCTGGAGCATGATCTCGGACACGAGGACCGCCCAGGCACCGGCGTCGGGGTCTCGCCAGGGGAGATCGCGGGCGTGCCGGTCGTACCAGCCGAGCACGCGCTGGTGCAGGTCGCCGGTGGGCACGCTCACCCGCACAGTCTGCCCGGCGGTGGCCCGACGAGGTCCGAGCACCATCGGAGTGCCTCCACAAGACCAGGCCTCTGAGCAACTACCGTGAGCGCCGATGAGCACTGTGGCCCGTCCACGGGGACCGATGCCGACCCGGGTCTACTGGGTCCGTCGGCTGGTGCTCGTGGCGGTCGTCGTCCTGGTCGGCTGGCTCACGATCCGCTGGATCGACGGCGGCGACTCGGGCGCCACTCCGCCGGAGGACGAGACCCCGGCCGCCGCGACCGAGTCCGACGATCCGACTCCGGCCGCCGACCGTGATCCGAAGAAGTCCCGGGACAAGAACCGCACCGCGCGGGTCGACACGGTCGCCGAGACCTTCGAGCGGCCCCGTGAGGACTGCGACCTCACCGACGTGCTCGTCGTGCCGTCGGTCACGGAATCCGCGTACGCCGAGGAGCCGGTCCGGTTGAGCCTCCGGATCTCGTCGGGCAGTTCGTCGCCGTGCTCGCTCGGCCTCGACGCCGAGAGTCTCCTGATCGTGATCTCCGACGGCAATGACACCGTGTGGGACTCCACCCATTGCGAGGACGACCTTCCGGTACGGGATCTGGCGCTGCAACCGCGTTGGTCCACGCTGATCGACCTCACCTGGTCGGGCCGGCACTCGGGACGCAACTGCGCGTCGGACGCGACACCGGCCGAGCCCGGCACTTATACGGTCGAAGCCGCGATGCTCGAGGGCGAGCCGTCCGAGGCCGAGTTCGAGTTGATCGCGCGGCCGAAGCCGGCCGACGACAAGGCCGACAAGGACAAGGCCGACAAGGGCAAGAACGGCACGGACGAGTCGAGCGAGCAACAGCCCTCCGACGAGCCCAGCGAGGACGAGCCGCCCGCGACCGACTCGAGCAGCGTTGATCCGACCGCGCCTCAGACGTAGCGTTCGAGGATGCTCGACTCGGCGCGCCGGGACAGTCCCTCGCGCACGCTGCGCGCCCGCAGCTCGCCGACGCCCTCGACCGCCTGCAGGTCCTCGATCGTGGCCGCCAGCAGCTTCTGGAGGCTGCCGAAGTGGTCGACGAGCCGATCCACCACGGTGCCGGGCAGCCGCTGGACCTTGGCCAGCAATCGGTAGCCGCGCGGCGAGAGCGCGGCATCGAGGTGCTCGCCGCCGCCGAGCGAGAGGGCCCGGGCGACCACGCCGATGTCGACCAGGTCGGACGAGCTGAGCGCGGCCAGTGCCTTGAGGATGTCCCGGGTACGTGGTGCGCGGCGGCCCGACGGCAGGTAGTCGCGGACGACCAGCTCACGCTCCAGGTCGACGCCGGTGACGAGCTCGTCGAGCTGCAGGCTGAGCAGCCGCCCATCGCTGCCGAGCTCGAGCACGTAGTCCTCGATCTCGGACGCGATCCGGGTCACCATCTCCAGCCGCTGCATGACGGCGGCGACGTCGCGGA
>JALDXR010000267.1:0-5544 GCA_032154865.1 Nocardioidaceae bacterium | reverse complement strand
TGGCCGGGCCATTCGGGGCGGATCGGCGAGAGGGCGCTACTCCGATGCCGTGCCGAAGACCTCGAGCTCGGTGAGGTCCATGAACTCGCAGCCGCCGAACGGGCCGTCCGGGCAGTTCTGCTCGAAGTCCGGAACCTGCGGACTCACCATCGTGAACCGTACGAACTCCACGCCGTCCATCGAGATCGCGGAGTCGACGTCGGTGTAGACGAAGTGGTTCGCGTCCGTGAACGCGGCCTCTCCGGTGCCGTCGACGGCCGTCTCCCAGGTCTCGCCGTCGGTGGAGATCTCGATCGTGTACTCGCCGGTCGACGCACTGAGCGGGTCGCCGCAGGTCGCAGTCGGGTCGACCGCGAACGCCGCGTCGTCAGCCGCGATGTCGATCGGCTGCGACAGCTGGATCGTGATGCCCTTCGGGTCCGGGTAGGGCGCGGTGTCCGGGCCGTCCTCGCCGGCGGTGTCGCTGCCCCAGCCGGTGCCCTGCGACAGGTCGATCGCACCACTCGGGCCGCAGCCGAACTCCGTGTAGTCGGGCCCCTCGAACCCGGCCACGCTGCCACCGCCGGACGCCGCCGCCCAGTCGCGCCGCGGCACGAAGTCGATGACGCGGTTGTCGTTCTTCGGGACGTTGACCTGACGACTCAGGATCTCCCGACCGTCGGCGACCACGACGACCTTCTGATAGGTCCCCGGCGGGACGTTGACGATCGCGTACGACCCGTCCGCGCCGGTGCGTGCGGAGAACGAGCCGATGAATCCGGAGTCATGCCCGGTGATTCCGACGATCGCGTCGCGGATCGGCTCACCAGTGTCCGGGTCGGTCACAGTGCCGCTCATCGATCCGCGGAGCGCCTCGGCCGGCGGCGGGACGTGGAAGTCCTCGGCCGGCACCACGTCGGCACCGTCGATCGCGCCGGCGAACCAGCCCATGCCGCGGTCGGCGAACACCCTCCAGAGTCCGGGGGTGTGCCGGCCGGCGTAGACGACCTGGTCGGCCTGGATGATGGCGTTGCGCATGTCGAGCATCGACGGATCGGCCGGCGACAGCCCCATGCCACGGGTGATCAGCATGGCGGCGACGTCGTGGCCGTACCGTTCGCGGATGTCCCACAGCGTCTGGGCCCAGACCTCGCCGCTCGAGTGCACCTCGGGGCTGCCGCCGATGGTCGGGAAGTCGCCGTAGGTGTAGCCACCCTTGCTCGTTCCGTCGATCTGAGTGCAGTTGACGTCCTTCGAGTTCGGGTCGCAGTCCATCGCCATCGTGCGGAACGGGAACCGGTCTGCGGTGACGTACTTGGCCGCTCGGATCTGCCCGTCCTTGCCCGCGCTGTCGGCCTGGAATCCCTTGGTGACAAGGAAGTCCATCGCGTAGTAGTCGCTCCATGCCTCGCCCATCGAGCCGGCCTGGAGGCTGTTGAGGGTGGAGTTGCCGCTCGCGTCCACGACGAGCCGGTTGGACAGGCCGTGAGTGTATTCGTGGTAGAGGATGCTGGCGTCGAACGCGCCACTCGTCGGCAGCCACGGCTCCAAGGCGTTGGGCGTCTTCGGAAGGTGCCAGAGGTACATCTGCATCGTCGGTGGCGTGCCGTCCGGCGGCGTGAACATGTTGGCGTTGTCGATGTGCAGGCCGTCCGGGAAGCCGTTGGCCGTATTGGCCCCGTCAAGCGCGTTCAAGAGCACCGGGTCACCGTCGACACGCTCGAAATTGCCGGCGCGGTCGGTGAAGCCGATCGGCTGCTGGGCGAGGTAGTCGTGGAAGCGATTGGCCAGGTAGAAGGCGTTGGTGACGTCGGCATTCTTGTTCTTGCGCCAGGAGAAGGCGGTATTGGCGTTCCATGTGCAGATAAACCTTGGCGAGCAGAGCGGATTGCGGCCGAACCGCTGCAGGGTGAACTGCGCTTTGCTCTTTGTTCCGGGCACCGGCGTCTTCTCGTTTGCGCCCACCGCGTTGTCATCGTTGACATCGGCGAACGCCGACACGTTCGGACCTGCGAGCCAGGCGGCATTGCGCTTCAGCCAGCCGCGCTTGAAGAAGTTGACCACCTTGGCGCTGCCGCCTCGGTCCGCACCTGGGTAGTAGTCGTAGACCTTGGCGTCGCCCTTGTCGAAGTCGACCAGATCGTTGCGATAGAGCACGTCACCCGTCTCGGCGTCGATGACGTGGCTATAGGCGAGCGTGTCGCCGGTCTGGGTGAAGGTGGACCAGGCCAGCCGCGCTCCATCGGCGGTCACGAACCAGACCGGGTCGGAGTAGTCGCCGTTGGACCAGTCCGTCGCGCCAGACCGCGCCTCGCTCTCGACCGCAGCGCTGTCGACCTCTCCGCCGACGTCCGCTGCGGCCGTCTCGCGGGCCGCCTCTGGGCCGACCTCTGGTGTGGTCGAGAGGTCTCCGGCCAGGGCTCGTAGACCACCGACGGGAGCACCCTGGAGCGAGATCAGCCGGCCGTCCTTGGCCACGTGGGCCCGCAACCCGTTGCCGAAGACGGGAACGCCGTCGATGGTCTGGATCCACGACAGGTGCTGGATTCCGGCCGGGTCTCGGTAGGTCGAGCGCAGCCGCAGCGTTCCGACGTCGGCACCGGTGAGACCGAGCGCCGAGGCGTGATCGCGTACGTAGGTCAGCACGATGCGGCGCGGCGACGCGTTGCTGCGCGACGTCAGATAGCCGTTCAGCGAAGTCAGGTTGTCGGGCGTACCGGTCGTGGGGTTGATCGACACGAGTGGAGTCGGCGTGGCGAGCGAGCGGAGCGCGCGCAGGTCGGCGGTCGCGGGATCGGTGAGCACCGACTGCGACAGGGAGATCTGCGCGCTACTGGAGACCTGTCGGGCGTCGTAGAAGCCCATTCGCTCCCTGGCTGGCGGCTCGTGAATGGTCGGACCGGCCATGGCCAGCTGCGCGGTGGATGTCGTCACCGGACCGCGCGCGGCGTCGGCGGTCGCGAGACCGGCGAGACCCACTGCGGTCGAGGTTGCGGCGAGGCAGGCGATTGTCCCCTTCAAACGCCACCGAGACATGGGCAGCTCCAATCGCGTGTGGAGAGTCGACTAGCCGAACCTGACGACTCTAAGCATTTCCACGCGGTCTGAATAGTGGTTGGGTCCGCGAATCTTACGGGCCGGTAGGTCACCGCGGAATCGGCTATTCCCCAAGTCCACGTCGTTGTCGATGTCAGCCCCCGATGCGATGCGACAGCTCGGCGGCCGTCGACTGCACCTGGCGTACGAGATGGTCCGGCTCGATGTCGGCCTGCGACTCGTACGTGACCGCGACGGCGGCGACGGGTCGACCGCCCTGGGCCGTGACCGCGGCAGCGACCGACGCGAAGCCGGGTGTGATCTCGCCGTCCTCGGTTGCGTAGCCGCGCTGTCGCGTATCGGTGAGGACGCGGCGCAACGTCGACAGCGACCGTGGTCCAGTGCCGTGGCGGTCGACGAACGCGTCGCGGTCGGGAAACAGCGCTCGTACCTGGGTCGCCGGCAACGCCGCCAGAATGGCCCGGCCGCTCGCGGCGAGCTGGGCGGGAAGTCGTACGCCAACGTCGGTGACGAGCGGCGGCCGACCCGGGGCGCGCTCCTCGAGGACGTAGAGCACTTCGCGACCGTGGAGTACGGCGAGGTGCGCGGACTGCCCGACGGCGTCGACGAGACGCGCCAGCCGTACCCGGGCGAGCCGCTGCAGCGACTGGCTGCGGGCGTATCCGGTGCCGACCTCGAACGCGGCGACGCCGAGTCCCCAACTGCGATCGTCCGGGAAGTGGGTCACGAAGCCCTCGGCGCGCATCGCGCGGAGGAGTGCGTACGTGGACGATCGGGGGAGCTCCACGGCGGTCGCGATCCGGCCGGCCGGGACCGAGCCCGGCTGCGTCGCGAGGAAGCGCAGCACCCGCAGCGTCGACGTGGCCGCCGGGACCGGACGGCTCATCGCGACAGGAAAGGTGTCAGCCGCATGTCACGCCAGGGCGTGATGTGGGGCTGACAACTGCGTCGGATCGGTCGTGTCATGCCGCCAGCGTAGCCAGACTGTCTCGGATACGAGACAACAGACCGACGTCGAACCCTGGTCGGACGGCCGTCAGGGGCGTGCAATGGACACATGCGTACGGAGCCTCATCCGACCGTCACGGTCGACGTCGGCCCCTTGAGCGCCGGCGATGTCGTCGCGGTCGCCCGCGAGGGTGCGCCGGTCGCCTTGCCGCCGGTCGCCGTGAGCGCGATCGAGCAGAGCCGGAAGGCCGTCGAAGAGCTGGCCGCCTCGCCGACGCCGACCTATGGCGTCTCGACCGGGTTCGGCGCACTCGCGACACGCCCCATCGCGCCAGAGCAGCGAATGGCGTTGCAGCGGAGCCTGATCCGATCGCATGCCGCCGGGTCGGGACCCGAGGTGGAGCGCGAGGTCGTCCGGGCGCTGATGCTGTTGCGGCTGTCCACACTCGCGACGGGACGTACCGGCATCCGGCTCGAGACGGCGCAGGCGATCGCCGGACTGCTCAACGCGGGCGTGACGCCGATCGTCTTGGAGTACGGAAGCCTCGGCTGTTCCGGTGACCTGGCACCGCTGGCGCATTGCGCCCTGGCGCTGCTCGGCGAGGGCGAGGTGCGCGATGCCGATGGGGTCAAACGACCGGCGGGCGAGGCCCTCGCCGCGATCGGTCAACAGCCGGTGCAACTGGAGTCGAAGGAGGGCCTCGCCCTCATCAACGGCACCGACGGCATGCTCGGCATGCTGCTTCTGGCGCTGCATGATCTCCGGCTCTTGTTGCGCACTGCCGATGTCGCCGCGGCGATGAGCGTCGAGGCTCTGTTGGGGACCGACCGCGTGTTCGCCGCCGACCTCCAGGAGTTGCGTCCCCATCCGGGTCAGGCCCGGTCGGCGGCGAACCTGCGGCGGTTGCTCGAGGGGTCTCCGATCGTGGCCAGCCATCGCGGGCCCGACTGCAATCGCGTCCAGGACGCCTACTCGCTGCGCTGCGCGCCGCAGGTGCATGGCGCGGCGCGGGACACGATGGAGCACGCCGCCGCGGTCGCGGGTCGCGAGCTGGCCAGTGCGATCGACAACCCGGTGGTGCTCCCCGATGGCCGGGTCGAGTCCAACGGCAACTTCCACGGTGCGCCGATCGCCTATGCGCTGGACTTCTGCGCGATCCCGGTCGCCGATGTCGCCAGCATGTCCGAGCGCCGGACCGACCGGTTCCTCGACAAGGCTCGCAACCATGACCTGCCGCCGTTCCTCGCCGACGATCCCGGGGTCGACTCCGGGTTGATGATCGCGCAATACACGGCGGCCGGGATCGTGTCGGAGTTGAAACGGCTGGCCGCACCCGCATCGGTCGACTCGATCCCGAGCAGTGCGATGCAGGAGGACCACGTGTCGATGGGGTGGTCCGCCGCGCGCAAGCTGCGACGAGCCGTCGACGGTCTGGCCCAGGTGCTGGCGATCGAGTTGGTCACGGCGGCCCGTGGCATCGACCTCCGGGCACCCCTCCGGCCGGGTCCGGGGACGGGAGCCGTCGTGGAGTTGCTGCGAGCACAGGGGGTCCCCGGACC
>JALDXR010000266.1:0-5556 GCA_032154865.1 Nocardioidaceae bacterium | reverse complement strand
AGGTCGACCGACACTGGTCCGAGCGCAGCGACTTCGTCGACCAGGCGGCTTGGTTGGCCAGCGAGCTCCACATGCACGTGG
Source organism: Nocardioidaceae bacterium (assembly GCA_032154865.1). Classification (GTDB taxonomy): domain Bacteria; phylum Actinomycetota; class Actinomycetes; order Propionibacteriales; family Nocardioidaceae; genus DATFRX01. The sequence goes on along the minus strand of JALDXR010000266.1, from coordinate 5,475 downwards.
TCTACGGCGCCAGTCTCGACCTGGATCCGCTGGAGCCCGGGCAGCCGCGCCGGCAGTACGGCACCGCGATGCTCAGCGACGCGCCGATCCTCGACTGGGACAACGCGTTCCTGCCGCGGTTCGAGGGCCACGAGCAGCGCGGCCTGCTGCGAGCCCGGGTGGTCGTGCGAGGCGTTCCGGTCCTGGTCTACAACACCCACCTCGAGCACAACAACGCCGCCGAGCGCGTCGAGCAGGCCCAGGCGATCAAGTCGCTGATCGGCACGCCGAAGGCGTCGGTGATCCTGCTCGGCGACCTCAACGCGACGCCTGAAACGCCGGAGGTCGCCACCCTGGTCGACGACCTGGTGGACGCCTGGGAGCAGGCGGGTGTGGGCGGCGGCGGCCACACGATCCCGAGCGAGCAGCCGAACCGGCGGATCGACTACGTCCTGACCTCGCAGGACGTCGTCGCGCGGTTCGCCACCGTCGTCACCAGCACGGCCTCGGACCACCGGCCGGTGCACGCCGACCTGCTGCTGCCGGGATCCAAGGCCGGCGTCGGCGCAAGCCGCTGACGCCACGCCCGGACCCGCGGGGCGCCACGCTGACCGCCCCGCAGCCCGGACGCGCGGTCCTCCAGGTCACCGTCAACAGCGTGCGCCGCAGCGCCGAGGTCATCGTGAGCCGACTACCGGAGCGCGTCCGCGCCGTCCACCACGGGGAGCACCACGCGGCTGCCGTTCAGGTGCAGGGTCACCTGGCTGCCGAGTGCGGTGGTGTCTCGCCGTGGGCGGTACAAGGACGGGCTGGAGTTGTAGTTGCCGGTGATGACTACGCCGATCCGATGGCCGGCCGGGATGACGTGCTCCGAGGGCAGTGTGTTCCAGCGCACGACGTACTCCTGACCCGGCACCAGGTCCTGGCCATGGCGCAGGTCGGCGAAGTTCTTCGCATCGATGTGGCCCCACGCGAGCACCCGCTGCGGTGTGATCGTCGAGCTCACCTCCGGCGGCGTGGCGCAGCCGGTGTTCTCGGCCAGGTTCTCCGGCTCACAAGGCTCTTGGATCAACTGCAGCGGATCCACGCCCTGAACGTTCACGGTCTCGCCCTCGCCGTAGTCCACGAGGAGTGCCGACAGCAACGCGCTCGAGGCCGTGGTGTCCATCCGGACGCGGAGCTCAGGCGTTCCCGAGAGCCGTACGGTCTGGTCGAGGGTCGGCGTCACGTAGGCGAGCCGGCCCGGCCGGGTCTGCTCGGCGTTGCCGATCTTGACGGCCTGCGTCTCGACCTGGTCGACGAAGCTCTGCCTCGGGTCGCCCTGCGCGGCACCGAACCGGAGCGTGCCGGCCGCCTCCTCGGTGGCCGGGCCGAAGTGCAGCGCGACGTTCTCGGCGTTGACGTCCGGCCACGACGAGTGGGTCTCCCAGGTGCCGTCCGGCCGCTGGATGTCGGCCATCGGCTCGGTCATGACGCCGTTGGGGATGTCGTAGAGCCAGCGGTCCATCCAGCGGTGCATGACCGACTGCCATTCGGCCTGCCGGAAGCTCACCGGGTTGAGGTGCGCTCCGCGGTGGAGCCAGATCTTGCGCGGCATGTTGCGCTTCTCGATCTCGCGCCACAGGTCGGCGAAGTGCATGGTCTTCACGTTGTCGTCGGTCATGCCGTGCACCATGAACACCGACGTCTTGGACGTGTTGATCTTGTTGGCGTCCGGGATGTAGTCGCGCTCCTGCCAGAACGGTGTGAAGTCGAAGTGACTCGCGTCCTCGGCATCACCGAGCGCGTCGATCACTGGTTCGCAGGCTGGAGCGGACACCGATCCCGGCAGCGTACGGCCGACCGACACGTAGTTGGCAAGGAAGACGGTGTAGCGGTCACCCCAGCCGTTCCAGCCGATGCCCTGGTCGTTGACGTAGCGGTACCAGCTCGAGATCGCCGCGATCGGCACCACCGTACGCAGGCCCTCGACGCCCTGGGTCGCGACCGCGTTGGGCAGGGTGCCCACGTACGAAACGCCCTGCATGCCGACGTTGCCGCTGCTCCACGACGCGTCGGCTACGGAGCCGTCGTAGTGGTACGCCGGTGCGCGGCCGTTCAGCCAGTCCACGACCGCCTTGATGCTGATCGTGTCCTCCGGGCCGCCGGTGGTCGGGCAGCCGTACGACCGGCCGGTGCCCTGCATCTCGACCTGGACGATCGCGTAGCCGCGGGGCACGAAGTACTCGTCCCACCAGCCCGGGAAGCCGCGAGTCTGGTCGGGCGGCGGATCGCCGGCGTCGCGTCCGTAGTAGGGGCTGGCCTCCATGATGGTCGGGACCTTCATGCCCTGGGCGGTCTCGGCCGGGCGGATGATGTCGACCTCGATCAGGTCGTTGGCGCCGTCGGAGTCGCTGTCCATCGGCGCCTCGACGTAGACCACCTCCCGGATGGCGTCCCCGTAGGAGAACACCGGCTGGGTCACACCGTCCTCGATCACGATCTCCGGGACGCTCTCCGCGGTCGTGGCCAGCGGGGTCAGGCTCACCGCCACGAGTCCGAAGGTCGCCGCGGCCAGCATCGGTAGTCTCGCGAGGCGCATCGCGCTCACCTGTCCCTAGTACGCGGAGCCGCGCGGGCCTGCCCGGCTCCCTTCGCTATGAAACGCTTGGTTTGGACCGGTGTCATCGGACGTGTGTCGCGGATGGGGGCCGCTCCGTCCGACAAGGCGATGAATCGGCTCGTATCGACTGCTAGGGCGTGTCTCCCTATAGCGAGACACGCCCTAGTCGACCGGGATTCCGGCTCCTTCCGCGGCTGGTTTGCCGCCGAGGACGGGCAGGGCGACATGGGTGGCCTTCGTGTTCACCGTGATGGTGGGCCGCGACGGCAGCCGCTCCGCGGAGTAGCTGCGGTAGCTGCCGACGAGGATGACGCCGAGCCGGTTGCCGGCCTGGAAGACATGCTCGCTGGGCAGCAGGGGGAAGCTGATCTGCTCCATCTCACCGGGCACCATCGGCTCGGCCGTCGTGATCGAGTCGCGGTTGCGGCCGTCGATGATCCCCTTGGTCACGCGCCACTGGCTGACCTGGACCGGCCGGTACTCGACCGGTCGGTAGCACCCGTCGTCGTGTGCGCTGGCCTGGCCGTAGCACTCCTCGGGAAGCGTGGTCTGGCGGATGCCGTCACCGGTCCGGTCGTTCTGCGTGCTCGGCCCGTACTCCACGAGGATCGCGCCGAGATACGCCTCGTCGAGGCTCGACGACGCGGTCAGCTCCACGACCGGTGTCCCGGAGACCCGCAGGTCGGTCGCGAGTGGTGGGGAGAGGAAGGCCAGCCGGTTCGGCGTGACCTGATCCGGGTTGCCGATCATCGCCGCTTCGAACTGCTGAGGATCGTCGACGAACGACCGGTCGGTCGGCACGCCCTTGCTCGGTCCGAGCGCGAGGCCGCCGGCGCCGTCGGTGCCGGGCCGCAGCCAGAAGTTGACGTTCCGGGTGCCGGGGATCGGCCAGTCGGCGTGCTGTTCCCAGACGCCGACCGAGCGCTCCACGTCGACGGCGGGCTCGGCCATGATGCCGTTGTCGAGTCCCTGCAGCCAGTGGTCGAACCAGCGGTGGAGCGTGTCGACCCAGGCCGCCCGCCGGTAGTCGAACGGCTCGATGTGACCGGTGCGGCTGACCCACAGCTTCCGGTCGACGTCGAGCTCCTTGAGGGCCCGCCAGTACTTGCTGAAGTGGTCGGCCCGGACGTTCTCCTCCTGTATGCCGTGCACCAGGAACACGCTGGCGTCGATGTTGGCGGCATCGTCGAGGTAGTTGCGCTCGTCCCAGAAGGGCGAGTAGTCACCGGTCTCGTCTCCGTCGTTGGCCGCGATCTCGTCCCAGACCGGATCGCAGCGTTGCTGTCGCGCGGGGTCGTCGTCGGTGATGGCGTCGGCCAGCGACAGCAGGTAGTTGTTACCGCGCATGACGATGCCGTTGGAGCGCGTGTAGTCGTAGTAGTTGTACGGGCCCGCGATCGGGACGACCGTCTCGAGACCGTCGACGCCGGACACCGCACCGGCCATGGCCAGCGCTCCGTCGTACGACTTGCCGATCATCGCGGACTTGCCGTTGTGCCAGTCGACCTCGACCGGATTGCCGGCTGAGTCACGTGCCCCGCGGCGGCCGTTGAGCCAGTCGATCACGGCTGGCCCAGAAGCGTTCTCGTTCGCTCCTTGGATCGTCGGGCAGCCGGTAGAACCCGCCGTGCCGGTCATGTCGACCAGCGCAACGGCGTAGCCGCGGGGCACGAAGTAGTTGTCATAGAACAGCGGCCACCGGTCGAGCAGACCGTCGCCGTCGATGTCGGCCTTGAGCTCGGACTCGTTGCCGCGCCCGAGCGTCGTGTAGTACGGGCTGTCGTCGATGATGACCGGCACCTTGAGACCCTGCTCGGTCGCTGCCGGCCGGATGATGTCGACGCGGACGACGTCGTCGGTGCCGTCCCGGTCGCTGTCGACGTCGAGGTCGACCCAGACCCGTTCGCGGATCGCGTCGGTGTAGCCGAAGACCGGCTGGGTGACGCCGTCGGTCACTTCGATCGTCGGAGGCTCCGCCGTCATCGTGGCGCTGGTCGTGGCAGCGCTGACCGCCGGCGCAGTCACGGCGAGCAGCGCCAGTGTCGCGCTGGCCGCGATGGTTGTCCTCATGATGTGTCGCCTCCGATTCGGCCGGCCCGGCGCCGGCGCCTTCGATCAGTCGATGGCGTAGTCAAGGTCGTAGTTGACGTGGATGTCCGCGGTGGGTACGGGACGTCCGCGGGCACATGCCTCGTCGGGCAGCGGCTCGCCGCCGGGCGTGGACGGCGCGTACAGCCGGACGCCGTCGATCATCGGCTCGGCGGCCTGACCGTCGAGCAGCAGTGGGATCAGTCCGCGCAGCGACTGGGTCATCGGGACCAGGAACCCGCGACCGAGGCCGCGGTCAGGGACCGGAACCACGTTGATGCCGTGGGCGGCGAGGCGCTCGGACACCGACGTACGCAGCTCCACCGGAACGTCGGGGTCGTCGTTGAGCACAGTCGTGTACTGCTCAGGCGTGAGGAAGTAGCCGCACGGCGGGTTCTCCAGGATCTGGTCCGGTTCGGGAGCGTTGATCGGCGGCGGGCTCTCGCCGGGATGCGGTGCCGGGAACGCGGGGATCGGGCGTGACCCGCGGAACACGATCCGTCCGGTGTTGGACTTCTGGAACGCGATCGACTCCCTGACCGCCTGCTCGATCGCCGGATAGTTGGCCCGGAAGTAGTCGAGGAACTGCTGGTAGGTGTAGATGGCCGAGTACGTCTTGCGCCGGCGGTTGTTCTGCGGAGACGCCTCGTCCGGCCGAGTCGCCCCACCCGCGCTGCGCGCCTCCAGCAAAGACCCGACCGTGCTCTTCAGGCCCATCGTGTTGCGCAGGATCGTCTCCTCGCTCAGCCCGACGTTGCCACTGCCCTCGCAGCCGTACGGGCAGTACCACCAGCCGTCGTCCGACC
>JALDXR010000265.1:0-5558 GCA_032154865.1 Nocardioidaceae bacterium | reverse complement strand
TCCGACCCGGAGTGGGCCGCCAAGTTCGAGGCCGCCGGCGTCCCGATCGTCGGCGACGACATCAAGTCGCAGGTCGGCGCGACGATCACGCACCGCGTGATGGCCAAGCTCTTCGAGGACCGTGGCGTGCAGCTGGACCGGACGTACCAGCTCAACGTCGGCGGCAACATGGACTTCAAGAACATGCTCGAGCGGGAGCGGTTGGAGTCGAAGAAGATCTCCAAGACGCAGGCCGTCACGTCCAACCTCACCGGCGACCTGGCCGGGAAGGTCGAAGACCGCAACGTGCACATCGGCCCGAGCGACTACGTCCAGTGGCTCGACGACCGGAAGTGGGCGTACGTCCGGCTCGAGGGCCGCGCGTTCGGCGACGTGCCGCTCAGCCTGGAGTACAAGCTCGAGGTCTGGGACTCGCCCAACTCGGCCGGCATCATCATCGACGCGATCCGGGCGGCCAAGATCGCCATGGACCGCGGGCTCGGCGGCCCGGTGCACCCGGCGTCGACCTACTTCATGAAGTCCCCGCCGGTCCAGCGCCCCGACGACGAGGGCAAGGCCGGGGTCGAGGCCTTCATCCGCGGCGACGCCTAACACCTCTGACCCGAGAATCGACATCGTGGGGGCTCCAACCCCTGCGATGTCGATTCGTCATGTCTGGGCGCCAGTAGCGTTGCCCCGGACCGGTCCGAGTGGCGGATCGTCGGTGCCGGAGTGACGGATGGTCGGTGTCCCAGTGACGGATGGTCGGGTCCGCCAGTTGCGCGGGCTCGACGGATTCCGGCGCCTGCTGGCGGTCCGGCTCGCCTCGCAGTTCGGTGACGGCCTGTTCGCGGCCGGACTCACCTGGCTCGTGCTGCTCTCACCGGAGCGCCGGCAGTCGCCGGAGGAGGTCGCGATCGCGGCGGCCGTCCTGCTCCTGCCGTTCAGCATCGTGGGTCCGTTCACGGGGGTGTTCCTGGACCGCTGGTCCCGCCGCCAGGTGCTGGTGTGGGGGCAACCGGTACGGATCGTCCTCGCCGTCGGCCTGATCGCCGCCGGCGACCGGACCAGCATCGTGGTGGTGTACGTGCTGGCGATCGCCTCGCTCGGCGTCAACCGGTTCCTGCTCGCGGCGCTCTCGGCCGGGCTGCCGCATGTCTCCTGGCGATCTTCGGCGACGACGACGCCGGCGCCGGCTCGTCGGCCGCATTGCTCGCCGCCATCGTGGCGTTCGGAGCCGCCAGCCTGCTCGCCGGCCGGCTCGGACGGCATCGGCTCGGACCCGATCGGGTGCCGGATCGAGCCGGCTGGGCACAGGAGCTCTCGATCGTGGTGACCGGCCTCTGGCAGGGGTTACGCCATCTCGCCCACCGACCGGCGGCCGGCCGGGCGCTGGTGATGATCGGCTCGCATCGCTTCTGGTTCGGCCTGTGGACCGTTCAGGTCGCGATGCTGGCGCTGCACGGCAACGGCGACCGGGACCTGCCGGCGGCTGCTCTGGTCGCGGCCGCGTCGGGCGGCGGGTTCCTGGCCGCTGGCGCCGCGAACAGTCGGAACTTCGAAGCCGCGGGCGCGACTCCGCCCGGACGGCGCCGGCTCGGCGACCGCGGTTGGGTCACCCTGCTGCTCGCCGGCAGCGCGGTGGCGATCGCCGTCGGCACTCCGATCGCCGGTGTGCCCGCCCTCATGGTGGCGGCCTTCGTCTGCGGACTCGGCGCCCAGGGCGTGAAGATCTGCGTGGATACCGCGGTGCAGCAACATGTCGACGACGACTACCTCGGTCGCGCGTTCGCGATCTACGACGTCGAGTTCAACCTGGCCTTCGTCGCCGCAGCCGGGCTCGCGACGTTGCTGGTGCCGACCTCGGGAGACAGCCTGTCGGCGGTCGTTCTGGCGAGTGCGGGCCTGGCCGCGACCGCACTCTGGTACCGATTCCTCTGCCATGATGGCGCTACTCCGACGGGGTTCACCGATCGGTAGGGACCCGTGTCCAGCCATCAACCGCCGGCGCCATGCTGGTGATCTCGATCGTCGGGATCGTGAAGCGCCGGTAGCGCCGAAGCGTTCCGAACGCGCCACGAGGGCGGTCCGATATCGGGCCGTCTGTCATGATGGCGCTACTTCGAGAGCATCCGTTGATCGGTGAGGTCATGTCTGGACAACAACCGCCGCCCTATCCGGGTCCCTATGGGCAGCAACCTCCCGGCGAGCAACCGCCCCAGCACCATCCCCAGCAGCCCCAGAACCCCCAGCAGGCCCAGAACCCCCAGCAGCCACCGCCGTACCCCGGGCCGCCCGCCCAGCCGCCGCCGTACCCCGGTCAGTACGGCCAGCCACCGCCCTACGGTCAACAGCAGCAGCCGTACCCCGGGCCGTACCCGCAACAGCCCGGCCAGCAGTACCCCGGCTATCAGCAGTACCCCGGCTACCCGCAACCGGCCGCCAAGGAGCCGATCGACTCGACGGCCCGGATGCTCGGCTGGATCATCGCCGGGACCGGGCTGCTCGTCGCGATCGCGGCGTTCCTCACCTGGGGGACGATCGACGCCTTCGGCGGGAGCTTCGACATCAACGGCGTGACCGGAAGCGACGTCCCCGGCGACGACGAGACCAAGGACGGAGTCCTCACGCTCATCCTCGCGATCCCGGTGGTCGGGTTCGCCGTCGTCCGCGGCATCGGCCAGCTGTCCCTGACGGCGGCGATCATCGGCACCGTCGCGGGCGCGCTCATCGTCCTGATCGCGATCGTCGACATGGCCGACATCACCAGCACGGGCGACGACCTTCCCGGCGGTGGCGCCGGCATCGACGCCTCGATCGGCATCGGGCTATGGCTGACGCTCGTCGGCGGGCTCGCGATGGCGCTGGTGTCGATCGTCGGCATCATCAAACGCCGCTGACCGAGCGACGTCCGCCGCTCGGTCAGCGTGATGCCTGATGCGGGTGTGTTGCTAGCAGCGCGCCGCCTTGGTCGCGAATCGCTCACCAGCGCCAGCCGGCGCGATCCGGCAGCTCGGCATGTCCGACGTGACCCGCTCGCAGTTGTTGGCGATCTCGTCGCGCTTGGTGACGCCCCAGACCTTGTCGCGGCCGCCGCCGCAGTCCACCCGGTCGACCCGGGGGTCCTTGGTGAGGTAGACGACATCGTTGCCGCGACCGCCGAAGACGTGGTCCGGTCCGGCCGCCGGGGCGAGCCAGTCCCGATCCGGTCCGCCGATCAACGTGTCGCGGCCTTGGCCACCACTCAGGAAGTCCTGTCCCTTGTTGCCGTGGAGCTCGGCGGCGCCGGCGCGCCCGACGACCCAGTCGCGGCCGCCGAACGCGTAGATCTCGTCGGCCCGAGCAGTGCCCTTCAGGTCGTCGCCCTGGCTGGTTCCCAGGATGGGATCGGCGCCCAGTCCGACGGCGGCACTGGCGGCCAACGCCACGGCGCCCGCGCTGGCTCCGACCACGACGGCGCACCGTCGCAGGCTCGTTGTGATGTTCATGTGGGCTCCCCTCGAGCCGGTTGATCTTCCCCCGCCGGTCCGTCGGACCGACACACTCTAAACGTCCGAGTGTCCCGGGAGGTTGTCGCCCTCAGCCGTTCTGGCGCTCCCACCAGGCGAGCAACTCCTCCCGGGCCCGCTCCTCGCCCAGCGGCCCGTGCTCGAGGCGCAGATCGAGCAGGTATCGGTACGCCTCGCCGACCATCGGGCCGGGCGTAATGTCGAGGACCTGCATGATCTGGTTGCCGTCCAGGTCCGGTCGCATCGCGGCCAGCTCCTCCTCCCCGGCGAGCCGTGCGATCCGCTCCTCGAGATCGTCGTACGTGCGGCGCAACCGCTCGGCCTTGCGCCGGTTGCGGGTCGTACAGTCGGCGCGGGTCAGCACGTGCAGTCGGTCGAGATGCTCCCCGGCATCGCGTACGTAGCGTCGCACCGCGGAGTCGGTCCACTCGCCGCCGCCGTACCCGTGGAAACGCAGATGCAACGCCACCAACGACGACACGGCATCGATCGTGTTGGTCGGGAACCGAAGCTTCCGCATCCGTTTCTCGGTCAGCTTGGCGCCGACGACGTCGTGATGGTGGAAGGTGACCGTGTCGTCCGATCCGAACTTCCGCGTCCGGGGCTTCCCGACGTCGTGCATCAGGGCGGCGAACCGTACGACGAAGTCCGGGCCGCCATGGGGAAGCCGGTCCTCGAGCGCGATGGCCTGGTCCAGGACGGTCAGGCTGTGCTCGTAGACGTCCTTGTGCCGGTGGTGCTCGTCACGCTCCAGGCGCAGGGCGGGCAGCTCGGGGAGTACGCGATCGGCGAGCCCGGTCTCGACGAGCAGGGTCAGGCCGCGGCGCGGCTCGGGGGCGATGATCAGCTTGATCAGCTCGTCGCGCACCCGCTCGGCCGACACGATGTCGATCCGTTCGGCCATCGCCCGCATCGCAGCGACGACGTCCGGCGCGACCTCGAACCCCAGCTGGGCGGTGAACCGAGCCGCTCGCATCATCCGCAGTGGGTCGTCGTCGAACGACTGCTCCGGGCTGCTCGGCGTACGCAGGACGCCGGCGGCCAGGTCCCCGAGACCGCCGCACGGGTCGACGAAGGCCAGCCCGGGCAGCCGGACCGCCATCGCGTTGACGGTGAAGTCGCGCCGCGACAGGTCACCCTCGAGCGAGTCGCCGTAGTTGACCTCGGGCTTGCGGGACGCCGGATCGTAGCGGTCGGAGCGGTACGTCGTGATCTCGATGTGGTAGTCGCCCTTGCGGCAGCCGATAGTGCCGAAGGTCCGCCCCATGTCCCACACGGCGTCGGCCCAGCCCTCGACGAGCTGCTCGGTCGTCTCGGGTCGAGCCGACGTCGCGAAGTCCCAGTCGACGCCGAGCCGGCTCCGGAACGCGTCACGGACCGTGCCACCCACCAAGACCAGCTCGTGACCTGCCGCCTCGAACCGGTGGGCGAGGTCGTCGACCACTGGCGCCACCGTGAGCAGCTGGCGCACGGCCGCCTGCTGAGCGGTGTTCAACGACGAGCGGCGGACGGACACGGCCCCATACTGTACGCAGCGCGCGTCCGGTGCGTGACTCGGACGCTTTAGCATGGGCCGCGTGATCGACACAGTGATCGCACGGTGAACAAACCGCTTCTCGCCGCTGCCGCGCTCATGCTCGTGCCGCTGGCCATCCCCGTTGCTCCGTCGGCCGACGCGAGTACGGCCGGCCCGCGTCGTTCCGACGAGCCCCAGACGGGCCTCGCGGTCTCGATCGAGCAGATCACGCCGGCCTATCTGCAGCCCGGCGAACCGATTCACGTCTCGGGCACGATCACCAACCTCGACCGCGAGACCTGGCGCGACGTCCAGGTCTACATGCTCAGGCCTACCGCCCCGGCGACGACCGCCGAGGAGCTCGCGACGGCGGCCCACAGCCCGGCCGGCAGCTACTCCGGCGACCGGATCTGCTGCCGCACCGGCCTGTTTTCCGAGCTCGGGCCGATCGCGCCGAACGAATCCGTCCCCTACGACCTGAACATCCCCTACGCCCAGCTCGACATCCCGTCCGGCCAGTACGGGGTGTACACCTTGGGCGTCCAGGCACTTGG
>JALDXR010000264.1:0-5562 GCA_032154865.1 Nocardioidaceae bacterium | reverse complement strand
TCCTGGTGCGGATCGACTCGCCCGGCCCGGGTCTGTTCCGCCAGGTTCGGATCGGCCGCGACGGACGTAGCTTCAGCATCTACAAGTTCCGGACCATGATCGACGGCGCCCACCGGATCGCGCAGAACATCAGCCCTGAGGGGGACCCACGGATCACCCGGGTCGGCCGGATCCTGCGGGACTGGTACCTCGACGAGCTCCCCCAGCTGTTCAACGTGGTCAAGGGGGATATGAGCCTGGTCGGTCCGCGGCCTGAGACTCCCGAGTACGTGTCTCTGTACACGACCGAGGAACGCCGCGTACTCAAGGTGCGGCCCGGCCTGGTCGGACCCTCCACGCTCGGCTTCATGGACGAGTCCGAGCGGCTCGCAGACTCACCCGATCCCGGGCGCTACTACGCGTCCGTCCTGCTCCACGAGCGGGTACGTCTCGACCTCGACTATCTCGGCCACCGGTCGATGAGGTACGACGTCGCGCTGTTGATCCGGCAGGCGAGGGCCATCCTCTCGCACCGGTCCCGGAGCGAATCGCCAAGCAATGGCGAAGAACACGAAAACCACCCCGTCCGGGTGCGGCAGGCCGGACGGCGGGAAGGGAGCTATTGATGCCGAAGCACAAGAAACGCACCGCGGCGACCGGGGTGCTCTCGGCACTCGTCGTGGCTGCCGTTCCCGCCTTCGCGATCGTGGGAGGCAGCCTCGCCCCGTCGTCGGCGGCCACCGCCGAGGTCGCCACTCTCGTCGCAACGCGGGACACCGGCAGCACCGGGCCGTGGAGCCCGACCAGTCCGGACCCGTCGGGCATCTCCTATAACCCGACGACCGATCGGCTGATCATCTCCGACGGCGAGGTCGACGAGATGCCCCTCTATGCCGGCGCCAACATCTATCGGGCGACGCGGGCGGGCGGCCTTGTCGGGACCGCGACGACGCTTCCGTGGTCCAACGAGCCGACCGACGTGGCGTTCAACCCGACCACGGGCCAGACGTACTACACCGACGACGACAAGAAGTCGCTGTTCGTCCAGCCCGCCGCCGGAGGCACGCCTACCAGCTTCAAGACGTCGACGTTCGGGCTGACCGACCCGGAGGGTGTCGCGTACGACGCGGTGCACAACATGGTCTGGATGTCCGAGGGCGTCGGCGCCGATGTGTACGGGCTGGCCCCCGGGCCGAACGGCGTGTTCAACGGCGTCCCCCCAACGGGCGATGACGTCGTCGCGGCGCAGTTCGACATCGGCAAGTACGGCTCGATGGAGGCCGAGGGCATCGAGTACGACGCCGTTCGCGACACGATCGTGATCCTGGACGACTCGAACACGGTCCTCGAGCTGGACCGCAACGGCTCATTGCTGACGACGATCGACATCACGGCCGCCGACCCGGTCAAGAACGCCGGCATCACGATCGCGCCGGCCAGCAACGGCTCCGGCGCGCGGAACTACTACCTCGTCGATCGTGGCCTCGACAACAACTCGCACCCGACCGAGAACGACGGCCTCATGTACGAGATGGCGGTCGATCTGGATCCGATCACCAACCGGCCACCCGCCGTCAACGCCGGCGCCGACCAGATGATCGACCGGCCGGAGACGGCGAACCTGATGGGCGCCATCTCTGACGACGGCCAGCCCAACGGCTCGGTCGCCGCCACGTGGAGCGTGGTTCCGACCCTGCCCACTCCGGGCGTCCCCCCGCCGGGCACCGGCACCGTCACGTTCGGCAACCCCAACGCGGCGAACACCACCGCGACCTTCTCGGCCACGGGCCGGTACACGCTGCGGCTGACCGCCGACGACGGGGGGTTGACCGGGTTCGACGAGATGACTGTCGACGTCTATGCCGTCGGCGGTGTTCGCATGGTTCAGATCCCGATCTCGCACGGTGCCGATGACGCGTTCGAGATCACCACCAACGCGTTCGGGAACGAAAACTTCGTCGATCTCTCCAGCGCCGACGACGAACTCGGCAACGACGGCCCGTCGGCCAATTCCCCCAACGAGACCGTCATGACCGGGCTCCGTTTCACCAACCTCCCGGTGCCAGCCGGCGGCGAGATCATGAGTGCCAAGATCCAGTTCAAGACCGACGAGGTCGGCACCGACGCTGCCGCGTTCACGATCCGGGGCGAGGCCGCTGACAACGCCGCGCAGTACGTCGGCGGCAAGAGTGGCAACATCCGGGCTCGGGTTTCAACCACGGCGACGGCGTCGTGGAACCCGCCAGCCTGGAGCCTGATCGGTGAGGCCGGCGTGAACCAGCAGACCCCTGAGCTCAAGGGAATCATGCAGGAGATCATCGACCGGCCGGGCTGGGCCAAGGGCAACGCGGTCGGCTTCATGATCGACGGCACCGGCCGGCGGACGGCCGAGGCCAAGGACGGACTGACCGCACCCGTGTTGCTCCTGCAGTTCCGACTGGAGAAGGGCGGTCCGGTGAACGCCGCACCGACGGCGAACGCGGGACTCGACTCGTCGATCCAGCTGCCGAACTCAGCGACCCTCGACGGCACCGTCACCGACGACGCGATGCCGGACCCGCCCGCCACGACCACGGCGACGTGGTCCAAGGTCAGCGGGCCTGGAACCGTGACGTTCGGGAACGCCAACAACATCGACACCACGGCATCGTTCTCGGCCGCTGGGACCTACGTGCTCCGGCTCACGGCCAACGACAGTGAGCGGCAGACCACCGACGACGTGACAGTCCAGGTCACGGCAGCGGCGGTTGCCGTGAACCTGACCATGACGGCCAACCCGACCAGCGTCACCGTGCCCGGCCAGACGACCCTCAGCGGCAACCTGCGACGGACCAACGGCACCGGCGTCACCAACCGTCCGATCGAGATCTGGAGGCAGCCCACCGGCGAGGCGGCGACGTTGCTGAGGACCATCACCACCGCCAGCGGCGGGTCGTTCAGCACCACACACCGGCCGACGACCCAGACGACCTACTGGGCGGTCCACGCGGCCACCACCCAGTTCAGCGCCGCGCAGTCGCCGAACCGGACGGTCACGGTCCGGCCGCGGGTGACCGCCGCTCTCAGCCGGACCACCGCAGCGCCTGGGCAGGCCGTGTTCGTCCGAGGCGTCCACGAGCCCGGTGGCGGTGGGACCGAGATCCGGCTGCAGCGCCGGGAAGGCACCAGCAACTGGGTGCTGGCCCAGACGCGGACCCTGACCGGGACCCAGACCAGCTACGAGTTCGAGGTCACCCGGCAGCAGACGGGGACCTTCCGCTTCCGGACCTTCGTCCCGGCCCAGAACGGTCGCCAGGCGGTCACCGTGCCGAGCGGCAACACCGGACTCGTACTGACGGTCCGCAACTGAATCACGGGTGACGGGGTGGACCGGCCATCCGGGCCACCCCGGCACCACGCGGCCTAACATGGGGCGTGCGAGGCTATCGGGGCCGGCTGTTGCGATCGAAGAAGTCGACGATCGCGTCGAGTGCCTCACGCTGCACGTCGTCGACCATCGGTCGGCCGCCGTCGTCCGTCTCGGGGAAGATGAAGCCGTGCGCCTGGTGGCTCCACGTCCGCCACTGGGCGTCGTCACGCCGCTCGGCGAGCAGGTCGTAGGTGAGGCGGAACACTCCCTGGAGCTCGTCCTGGGCGCGACCGATCACGAGCGTGGGAATGTCGACCGCGTCGAACCTCCGCGCCACCGCGTCGGGGTCAGTGATCCGGCGACGGGCGTCTTCGGGGCCGCGGACCTCGAGGCTCTCGATGTCGCGGAGTCCTTCAACGACCTCGACCGTCGGCTCGGCCTCGAGGCCGAGAGTGAGGACCTCGTGCGAGGCAGGCTCGGCGGCGACGGCGGCGCGCAGCAGGCCGGGGTATTGGGAGCAAAGCTTGAACAGCATCTCGCCCGCATGGCTCACCCCGAGATGCAACAGTCGGTCGGCGTCGATTCTCGCGTCGGCCGATACGTCCCGCAGGATGGCCACCTCGTCCTCGTACTCCAAAGGCGCTCGGCTGGTCAGGGGCATGCCCTGCCGAACGTCGACCTTGAGCTCGCCGCCGTGCTGATAGCCGAGCTCGACCTCGGTGCGGTAACGCGTCCAGGCACAGGCGTATCCCGCCTCCAGCAGTCGATCGGTCACGTAGCGGTAGCGGCGCGACCTGTCACGCAGCCACGCCATCCCACCGCCGCCGTTGCCATAGGCGATGAACACGAAGGGGTACGGCCCGGAGCCCTCCGGCACCCGCAACGCGTACGGCGTGTAGAGACCGTCGAAGGTCTCCGCGAGTACGAACTCGATCGGCGGGCCGCCGAGCTCGTCGTCGACGCCGACGCGCAGGCGGGAAGGTGGCCAGGTCGCGGGATCGCTGAGCGGCATGCCCAGAGGATAGGAGCAACCAGAGGTTCGCGTTCGGGACGAAGGGGTCAGAACGTGGAGGCAGCAGAAAGACCCGGGACCTCTGGCCCTGTCCTGCGCGGTGAGGTCGCCGTACACCTATACGAGCGCTCGGGCCAGCGCATCCAAGAAGACGCCCTCTGCCTGCGCGGCAGGGAGCCGACCAAGGAGGCCGCATGAGGCGCCGAGCAGGATTCACCATCACCGGCGGAATCGCCGCACTCACCGCATTCCTCATCAGCACCGCTCCGGCGAGCGCCCACTTCTGCTACAAGAACCACCTCACGCCGCAGGCCGCCGCAGGGATGGCGAAGTCACAGGGCCACACGACATTCGGCGAAGTGGCCTTCGAGTTCACCGGCCTCTGCCCGGCCGGCATCCAGGTTCTCGCCGACGCCGCAGGTGTCACGATCGGAACACCGATCCACGCCCGCGCCGTGATGGCAGGCGGGACACTGCGCAAGGACACCGTCAACAATCCGGCGATCGGCCACCTCGACTTCGACGCGATCGACGCCGCGTTCCCTGACGCGGTCGCCGCTTGTCCGTGACCGCGTCCGGCATCGCGGGTGTCGTCGGATCAGCAAGCGGAATGAGGGCACAACCGGGTGTGAGCTTCAGGCGCCTGACACGGAATACAAGGCTGCCTGCGGTCGGCAGAAAGTCCGCAGACCTTCGGCGGCCCGCTCCGCAGATCGCGGTCATGCGGCACTAGCTACTCGACGGCGACGTCAGTATGCGTCGGCGCCGACCGGCGTGAAAGTTCCGACGCGAGTGACCGCTGTCGTCCGTCGGAACCGGCCCGGACACATCGCCCAAAGCCCGTGTAGCCGGGTCTCCGTACCTCGATCCGATTCATCGGACCTGTCAACACATAGCCCATTGATCGCTTCCAGCCAAGGAAGTCCGGCCTCTGACCTTCGGTCCTGCGAACCGGGCCGTTCGGCCCTTGGGGGACGTTCAGCAGTGGCGCAAGCGTTCTGCGACTACTGCATTAAGGGAGCCGTTGTGATCAGTGTCCGCAGGATTCTCGGTGGCGCGACTGCCACGCTCGCCGCCCTCGCAGGGCTGAGCCTTGTGGGAGGGGCCGACGCAGCGCCCGGTGGGTCAGATTTCGTCGGAGGCGCCGGGGCCGACGCCGCGCCAGGCACGCCTGGCGGGTCAGATTTCGTCGGAAGCGCGGGGGCCGGCGCTGCGCCGAGAT
>JALDXR010000263.1:0-5588 GCA_032154865.1 Nocardioidaceae bacterium | reverse complement strand
GAACAGGCCACGCAATCTGCCCAGGTCATTCACATAGGCGTCGTAGTGGATGTGGTAGGCCGCGTCGCCGAGACTCGTCTCGAGCGCGAGCATCCGTCCCTCCGCATCGGCGAGCACCTCGCGGGAATCGCTCCTCGTCGCCCACCAATCGCTGACGGCAACGTCATCCAAGTTGCGCGTGTTGATCACAAATCGCGCGCCCGGAAACACCGCGCGCAAGAAGCCGACGTAGTCGTCCAGGTCGCTCTGGAGCCATCGGATCTCCTTGAATCCCACGACTCTGGAGTCCTTCTCGGGCCGGATGACCGTCGCGAGCAGCAGCCCCCGCAGCTGACTCAACGCGCGTCTCGTCGGGTAGCCGCCGATGCCGAACCAGGCGCTCTGCGGGCTCTTCCACCTCGGCCTGGATGTGCGGTTGAGTTCCGCGGTGGCGTGGAACTTGTAGAGGTAGTACGCCGCACCGCCGTTCTCACCGCGGATCAGATAGCCAGGGATCGACGAGAGGATGCCTTGGAGCAGCGTCGAGCCCGAGCGGCCGTAGGTCACGATGAACAGGTACTGCAGGTCGTCGCGCCAGTCCTGCTGGTTTGCCGTCAGTTTCCGATTGCGCGTTCTCAGCGCGTCTGTTTCGGCGCGAAGCTGTGCGACCCGCTGCTGGAGGTCGTCGCGTTGCTGGACCAGGCGTCCGAGTGGGGGAAAGACCCGGATGGCGACGCTGATCCACCAGCGGCGGCCGGTGCGGCTACCCGGCGTCATGCTGCCCCGGCGTTGTCATGCGGAACCACGTGGCCGGGTCAGGTCGCGGATCCGGTCGATCGCCATCGCGGGCAGCGCTCGAATGATCGACATGCGGTCCTTGCTCTCCACGACCAGAGAGAAGTCGCGACGCCGCTTGAAGATGATGGTGTCCGGGACGACGACGTGCTTCCAGCCGCGTGACATCGTCTCGATGGCGAACTGCCAGTCCTGGAACGACAGGCCGTTGGGGATGTCCCGTTGGACGTAGGGGACATCGAGGTGGGCCTCGCGCGGTGCGAGGCATAGCGAGTCGTAGCAGTTCCCGACGTACAGGAAGTGCGGCGTGAACAGCGGCGAATCCTGGTCGACGGTCTGCCAGAGGTATTTGCTGCCGTCGAAGACGATGTTCACCTCGGGGTGCGCGATGAGCCGCTCCCCGCGATCGTCGGCTGCGGTCAGGGCGTCGAGACCGTCGGCGAGCCAGTTCTCGCTGAACAGGTCGTCGGCGTCCAGGAAGGCGATGAACCGTCCGGAGGTCTGCGGCACCAGGGCGTTGCGGACCCGTCCGAGGTCACCCTCGTCCATGGTCCAGCGTTCCCAGTGGTCGAAGTCGGGCTGGTGGAAGTAGCTCGTGGTCGCCTCGGTCGCCTTGTCGAGAGCGACGATCGTCTGGACGGTGTAGCCGGCGGCACGGGCGGCGTCGACCGCCACGTCGGCGGACGTCATGGTCGGCCCGCAGACCAGGGTCTCGTCGTGGGCGGTCACGATCAGTGTGAGGTCGGTACTGGTCATCGGCCACCCTCCTGGGACTCGTCGTCGGCGAGCAACACATCAGCAGCCTGGGTGGAAAGGGCCTTCTTGGTGCGTTCGCGAAGCATCCGCTCTCGCAGCGCGAGGGCGCGGTGTCGGGCGTCGGTAGGGTCGGCCAGCGCGGCCTGGATCGCCGCGACATATGTCTCGGTCCCCTCGCCCTCGGCCACCGGCCAGGCGTCCTCCTCGCTGAGCACCTCGCCGGTCCCGCCGACGAGGCTGCCGACGATCGGGATCCCCGTCATCGCCACCTCGAGCAGCTGACTCGGGACGCCGTCCCAACCCGAGGTGTAGAGCCAGACATCCGCCTCGGCAAGCGGGATCTCGGAGATGTGCGCGTAGGTCCCCTCCATCCGGACGTTGTCGGGCGCCTCCCGGGCGTGACCACGGGTCAGCACCGACTCACCCCACATCCGGAAGTCGACCTCGGGCATCAGGCGCGCCACTTCGAGGAGCAGCCCGATGCGCTTCTGCCGATCCCATCGCCCTGCCCAGAAGACCTGCGGCCGGCGCCCGGGGCTCGCCGGCGACTCCGAGACCACTGGGAGGTCGGCATCGACCGGCGCCCGGAAGACGTGCAGTCGCTCTCGGTCCTTCGCACCGACCTGGTAGGCGTCGGTGAGCTGGCGGGCGAGGTACTCACTGTCGGTGATCACGCCCGCCACGTAGTCGAACGTCCGGTAGAAGTAGCGCAGCGGATAGCCCACCCAGGTGCCCATGGCGGTCTGCTCGTTGCAGAAGAAGCAGGGGAACAGCCGCTCGGTGACGGCCAGGGCGCGTCCGTAGGAGCCCATCGCGTCGTAGAGCAGCTTGGCGTTGATGTTGACGATGGCGTCGGCGTGGAAGGACCGCAGGATCATGACGAGAGCGTGGGCCGCCCGGTCCTTCGACAGATTCCGCGCGATTCCCGCGAAGTCGACCTCGCGAACCCCGTCGGGGAACCGGTCGACCTTGGCCTCGGTGCTGTCGTCGGTGTAGATCACCACGATCTCACCGGGGTCGATGTCGGCCGCCAGCGCATGGGCGAGGTTGCCCTCCATCCGGCGTCCACCACCCCAGCGGGGCCGGTTGATCACCAGCACCACGCGTGCGGGCCGGAACCCGGCCGCCTCCTGGGCCTGATAGATGGCGCAGAACTCGTCGACGACGACCTGCCTGCTGAGCGGGGGCAGGTGCGGGCGGGCGATCTCGGTCCAGGTGGCGCCGATCAAGGGCTCGATCTCCGCCGCCCGCGCGAAGACCTCGCCCAACCTGCCGGTGCGGAACCGCTGCTGAAGGTCGCGGCGCCGCTCGGCGACGAGGTCTGCCACCTGTTCCGGTGTCAGCCCGAGGACGGGCGCCACGCGGTTGATGCGCGGGGCGGGATCGGCGATGTCGCCGGCTGCCCGGCCGTGCTTGAGCCAGAACAAGTACGGGTTTCGCACCCGTTCCGGCGATGTCTTGTGCGGGTACCTGTTGACGTACTCGGTCATGGAGAAGTCGGGGTGCGGGCTCAACCCCCTGTCTCGCCCGTTCTCCAGGAAGTGCTCGATGAGGTCGACTTCGGGCTGGTCGATCAGACCCGGCGACTGCAGCAGGTAGTGCAGGACGTCGAAGTTCTCGTACAGCAGGTCGTAGTCCGGGTCGGCGCCGATCCGCATCCGGCGCTTGGCGCGAAGAACCGCGTCGTCGATCACCGGCCCGAGATGCGTGGTCTCCAACTCGGCATCGGGCGCGTGTCCGGCGCGCCCGGCCGGCGTCGAGTCCTCACGGGCCCCATGCGCGGGCTGTCGCTGACCCGCAAGTCGGCGGCGCAGCCGGCCCGCACGACTCCGCAGCCTCAGGTAGAGGTCATGCTGGCGACTCGTCATCGGCTCGTCCTTCTCGCGGGCACGGCAGGCCGTCAATCCCGTTGGTCACTGAACCACGCCCAGGTGCGCTGCAGGCCGTCCTCCAGTGTTGTTGCCGGATCGAACCCGAAGGCGGCCCGAGCCTTGTCGATCTGACACCAGGTGTCGCGTACCTCCCCGGCGCGGAAGTCTTCGTACGCGACGTCGAGATCGCGGCTGGTCACAGTGCGGATGAGATCGACGAGCTGGTTGACGGTGGTGGGGTTGCCGCTTCCGAGCTGGAAGGCTCCCTGTGCGTCGCTTTCGACGGCGTCCCAGATCCCTTCGACGAGGTCGCCGACGTAGAGGTAGTCGCGGGTCTGGCTGCCGTCTCCGTAGACGACGAGCTTCTCCCCGGCGAGGATCTGCTTGTAGAAGTGCGCGACGACCGAGCCCTTGTGGAAGGAGCGGGGGCCGTAGACGTTGGAGAATCGCAGCGCGCAGGTGCTCATCCCGTACGAGCTGGCATAGGCACTGAGATAGCCCTCGAGCATGAGTTTCGAGGCGCCGTACGGGGAGGTCGGCTGCGGCGCCATCTGCTCGTGCACCGGCGGTTCGACATCGCCCAGGATCGCCCCTCCGGTGGAGGCGGCGACGATTCGGACGATGCCGAGCTCGCGACCGAGCTCCAAAAGATTGAAGCTGCCGACCACGTTGGACTCGAAGTTGTGGGCGGGGTCGGCGATGCTCTCCATCACCCGGGTGTCCGCCGCCAGGTGAACCACCACGTCCTGGCCCTCGAGCGCCGACTGCAGCTCGTCCCGATTGCGCAGATCGCCGGCGACGAACCGCACCTTCTCGAGATCGAGGTGCCGCCTGTCTCCGAGCGACTCGTTGTCGATCACGGTGACGTCGACATCACCCCGGCCGACGAGATAGTCGGCCAGATGGCGGCCGATGAAGCCTGCGCCGCCGGTGATCAGGACGTTGCTCATCAGTGCTCTCTCGCAGTCTCGGGCTGAGGATCGTGCGTACGATACCTTGCGAGTGACGCCTGGTTGCGATGACGGGGTGTCCCCACCGACGTCGACGAAGGTACGCGCGCTGTGCCTGCTGCATCTGCACCGCCGAGCACCCCGCGGGACCTTGTGCTTCATATCGGTTCGACCAAGACCGGCAGCTCGTCCATCCAGTTCTTCCTCCGCGACAACCGGGAGCGACTGGCCGAGCTGGGCCACCTTTTCCCCGAGTCTCCAGGCCAAGCACGGCACACTCGGCTGAGCCTTTACGCCAAGTCCGAAACGGAGCTGGAGAACTCCGTCGAGTGGTATCGACAGAAGCGGTCCGATCCGGTCGCGTTTCGCAAGGCCTTCCGACGTCGGCTGTTCGCCGAGCTCGAGAGGTCGGGTCTATCCCGCGTCCTGTTCTCCGACGAGGCGCTCTTCGCCTGCTCCGAGGAGGCGCTGCGGCGACTGGGCGAACTCACCGACGAGATCGCCAGCCGGCTTCGGGTGGTCGTCTACCTACGCCGGCAGGACGACCATCTGGTGAGTCGCTACCAGCAGCGGGTGAAGGTCGGTGAGATCAGGCGGCTGACCGAGTGGGCGAGCGAGCCGGACCACACCTACGACTACTACCTGCGGCTGCGCACCTGGGAGCGGCTGCTGCAGCCGGACGAGTTCGTCGTACGCCGTTTCGAACGCAACCGCTTCGTTGACGGTTCACTCCTCCAGGACTTTCTCGACGCTGCGGGCATCGACGCCCGAGCCGAGGAAATGGCCCAGAGCCCGAGCCGAAACTTCAGCCTTGACGCCGAGACCGTGGAGTTTCTCCGGGTCTTCAACCTCTACCGGGTCGAGAACGAGTCAGCCACGGTCGGACTGATGGACAACCGAAGGCTGGTCAGGCGGCTGGCGGAGCACTCCACAGGGTCGGTCCTGACGCTGCCATCCGCCTTCCTGGACCGCTTCATTGCGCAGTGGGAGGAATCCAACCGGGCCGTGGCTCGGCGCTACCTGCGCGATGACACCGAGGAGCTGTTCCAGATGCCCCGAAAGACCGACGACACCACGACCGAGCAGCATCTCGATCCCGATCGAGTCGACCACTTCCTCACCCTGCTGGAGCTCCCGGATCAGGTGCATGCCCCGTTGCGCCGAGTGGCCGAGCAGGCGGCCCAGGACGACTGACCGCCCTACCCTCCGGCGGCTCGCAGTCGGGCCCGCAGCGAGC
>JALDXR010000262.1:0-5595 GCA_032154865.1 Nocardioidaceae bacterium | reverse complement strand
TCATCGAGGCGAGTCGACGGGGCCCCAGCCAGCGGATCATCGTCTGTGGTTGGGGAGGGTTCGTAGCCTTCGAAAAGCGCCGGCGCCACTGCCTGTTCGAGGCGGGAGAGCTCGCCGGGCTCGAACAGCCGGATCACGCCGTACTCGCCGTCGTAGCCGGCCTCCCGGATGACCTCGCCGCGGCGCAGCCGGTCGACCGCCTCGGCGAGCAACGGGGAGTGACCCTTGATGTCGTCGACCGGGACCTCGTGGAGGATGTCGAGCTCCGGCCCCAGTGCGGCTGTCAGGGCGTCGATCTGACCGGCGACCTTCTTCGACTTGGGTCCGACGCCGAGCAACTCGCTCATGACGAGCGGCAACTGCAGCAGGCTTCGCACCTCCGGGGCACCGTCGGGGCGGAAGCCGTCGGGCCGGTCGGCGAGCTCCTCGACCCGGCTCAGCACTCCCACGGTGAGCGGCTTGCCGCACTCGGGGCACCGCCCGCCGAGCGTCCGGGTCTCGACCGGCGTCATCCGTACGCCGCACTTGCGATGACCGTCGGTGTGATACTTCCCCTCCTCGGGAAAGAACTCGATGGTGCCGGCCAGGCCAGCACCGGTCTCGAGCGACCGGCGTACGGCGAAGTAGTCCAGCTCGGTGTCGAACACCGTCGCCTCGCGCCCGAGCATCGGCGGTGAGTGCGCGTCGGAGTTGCTCACCAGCCGGTAGCGGTCGAGTGACGACAGCCGCCAGTTCATGGCCGGATCGCTCGACAGCCCGGTCTCGACCGCGAACACGTGGTCGGCGAGGTCGGCGTAGCAGTCCTCGACGGCGTCGAAGCCCGACTTGGAGCCGAGCACCGCGAACCAGGGCGTCCACAGGTGGGCCGGAACCAGATAGGAACCCTCGCCGGACTCCAGCGCGATCTCCAGCAGGTCTCGCGAGTCCAGACCGAGGATCGGGCGGCCGTCCGACCCGAGGTTGCCGACCCGTCCCAGCCGGCGGTTGAACCTCGCGGCCGCGTCGAGGTCCGGCTGGTAGATCAGGTGGTGGACCTTGCGGGTCCGGTCGGCACGCTTGTAGATGGTCGAGATCTCGACCGACAGCAGGAAACGCACGTCGCGGCCGGCCAGGTTCGGCGGCAGCGTACGGCTGACGTCGCGATCGAGGTCGTCGCGGAGCCGATACAGCCCGGGCTCGGCAGGGACGAGGCACTCCCGGAGATGGTCGAACCAGGCCGGATGGGTGAAGTCGCCGGTGCCGACGAGGGTGACGCCCTTGCGCCGGGCCCACCAGGTCAGATGCTCGAGGTCGGCGTCCTTGCTGCAGGCCATCGAGTGCTTCGAGTGGATGTGCAGATCAGCCGTGAATCGCACCCACGCCATCCTGTCAGACCGATCCGGTGCCATCCGGCAGCGGCGCGGCGCTGGACGCAGCTCGACGATCAAAGGTTTTGCTCGGGTTCGCAATCCACCCGCCCGATCCGTCCGTAGCTACCGTTGGCGGCCCTTCTCGGGTCGGCACGTGGCCGATGGCAGCCCAGCGCCCGCAACGCTCGCCAAGACCCGCAAAGGGGTTGTTCGATCGTGCCGACTCCACTGACCCGCACGCTCGTCGTCAACGGCCAGACCCGCACCGTGACAGTGGCTGATGAGGGGGAGCAGTTGCTCTACATCCTGCGAAATCAGCTTGACCAACGTGGCCCGAAGTTCGGCTGCGGGGTGTCCCAATGCGGCTCCTGCTCCGTACTGATCGACGGCCAGATCCGACGCTCGTGCCAGACGCCGCTGCGTACCGTCGCGGACGGCGCCAACGTGACCACCATGGACGGGCTTGGCACCGACGACTCGCCGCATCCGTTGCAGCGAGCGTTCATCGACGAGCAGGCCGCCCAGTGCGCGTTCTGCGTCAACGGCATCGTCATGGGCGCGGCCGGATGGCTGCAGCAGCGCAAGGACTCCGGCGTCACCTCGGTGCCCTCCCGCGACGAGGTGACCGCGTTTCTCTCCGGGGAGGAGCCCGGATCGGACGACAACTACATCTGCCGGTGTGGTGCCCACCTCCGGATGATCCGCGCCATCCGCAACGCCGCAGAGGAGATGCTGTCATGACCGTCAACGAGATCTCCCGGCGCGGATTCCTGACCGGCGCCGGCTCCCTGGCCGTGGCCTTCACGCTCGCTCCGGCCGTCTCCGAGCGGACCCTGCCGCACGCCGCCGCGGCCGCCAAGGAGGGACTGCGGATCGACGAGACCGCGGCCGACGACACGCTGGCGTGGCTCGTCCTGAGGCCGGATCGGATCACCATCCACAGCGGCAAGGTCGAGCTCGGTACCGGCACCGAGACGGCCATGTCGCAGATCGTGGTCGAAGAGCTGCACAGCTCGATGCAGAAGATCGAGTACGTGCAGGGCGACACGAGGGTGACGCCCGATCAGGGAGTCACCGCCGGCAGCAAGACCATCCAGAACGGCGGCCCGCAGCTGCGTGAAGCCGCGGCCACCGCGTTCCAGGCACTGCTCGGGCTCGCCGCGGAGCGGCTGGGTGTCCCGCGCGACCGACTCGTCGCCGAGGACGGCGTCATCTCGGTCGCCGGTGGCCACCGCCGCGTCACCTACGAGTCGCTGCTCGCGCAGGCGGACCTCGTCCTGGTGGCCGACCCAGACGTCCCCCTGGCCTCGCCGGACGATTATCGGATCGTCGGCCTGTCACACCCGCGAGCCGAGCTTCCCGACAAGGTGATGGCGCGGTTCACCTACGTCCAGGACGTCAAGGTGCCGCGGATGCTGCACGGCAGGGTGATCCGCCCGGCGGGTCGCAACGCCCGGTTCTCGGCGATCGATCCGGCCTCGCTGACCAGGGCGCGGGCCATCCCGGGATTCGTCGACGTCGTGCAGCGAGGAAACTTCGTCGGCGTCGTGGCGGAGACCGAATGGGCTGCCATCCAGGCGGCGAGTCCGTCCACCGGCGTCGTGATCAGCTGGGAGGCCGGCCAGCCCCTGGTCGCCCAGGAGACGTTGCCGGAGGCCTTGCGCGATCCGGCCAACCAGTACCGGTCCGTCGAGGTGGTGGGGGTCGGCGACGTCGACGCGGCCCTGCCGGGAGCCGTCACGCAGGTCGAGGCGAGCTACTTCTCGCCGAACCAGATGCATGCGTCGGTGGGCCCGTCCTGCGGCGTCGCCGATGTCCGGAGCACGCCGGACCGCAAGACCGGTGTCCAGGCGACCATCTGGTCCGGGACCCAGGACGTCTACTCGTTGCGCGACTCCGTGTCCAGCCTGCTCGGCCTGCCGCTCGAGTCGGTGCACGTCATCTACGAGGAGGCGGCGGGCTGCTACGGCCACAACGGAGCCGACGACGTCGCAGCCGACGCGGCACTGCTGTCGCAGGCGGTCGACCGGCCGGTCCGCGTGCAGTGGTCGCGACAGAACGAGCACGGCTGGGAGCCGGTGGGTCCGGCCATGGCCCATGACCTGCGCGGCGGCGTCACCGACGGCGAGGTCGTCGCCTGGGAGCACGTCGTGTGTACTCCGACCCACAACAGCCGCCCCAACTCGAACCCCGGGACACTGCTCGCCGGGGCCTTGACCGGGTCGCTGCCGGCCGCGCTGCCGAACAACCCGGGCAACACGGCGACCCGCAACGGACCGGTCACCTACGCCTTCCGCAACAGCCGGACCATCGGCAAGCTCGTACGCAGCTTCGAGACCACCGGCCCGACATCGGGGGCTCCGGCCGCACCGTTGCGGTATCGGTTCCTGCGGTCCACCGCGCTGCGGTCGCTGGGCGGGTTCTCCAACTCCTTCGCCAACGAGTCGTTCCTCGACGAGCTGGCCGCCGCCGGCGGTGTCGACCCGCTCGAGCTGCGAGTGCGTTCACTCGACGACCCACGGGCGGTCGCCGTCGTCGAGGCGCTGCGCGACACCTGGGCCGCCCGACCGGCGGGCGGGGACGGCCTCGGCGCCGGCCTGGCCTTCCAGCAGTACGAAACGGAGTTCGCCTACGCGGCCACCTACGCCGAGGTTGAGGTCGACGCCGAGACCGGAGTCATCCGGGTACGACGTGTCGTCGTCGCCCACGACTGCGGGCTGATCATCAATCCCGACGGGCTTCGCCACCAGATCGAGGGCAATGTGATGCAGGGCGTCGGCCGGACCCTGAAGGAGGAGATCCATCACGACAGTCGGGGCGTCACGAGCGTGGTGTGGGAGCAGAACAGCTTCAACCCCACGCCGCAGTACTCGGTGCTGAAGTTCAGCGAGGTCCCTGACGTCGAGTGCATCCTCATCGACCGGCCGGACCAGCCCGCCTGGGGCGCCGGCGAACCGGCGATCGGGACGCTACCGGGCGCGATCGGCAATGCCGTCTTCGCGGCCACCGGCAGGCGCGTTCGGACCCTGCCGATGACCCCCGATCGCGTCCTTGAGGCCCTCCAGGCCTAGCGAGATCGCGCCACGACTCCGACGAATCCGCCCCGACGCTCGTCGGCCTTGGCTACCGTGGACGAGTGCAACGACGCACCGCGATCGTCACCACGGCGGCGGTGGGGGTTCTCGCCCTGGTAGCGATCCTGGTGGTCGCCACCAACGAGGCCGGCGAGTCCGAGCCCGAGACCGCGCCGCCGGCGCCGAGCGCGTCCGGAGACACGTCGCCGACCGCGTCCGGTCCGCCCCGCGAAGAACCGGCCCGCCTGCTGCCGAACATGCGCAGCCTGACCGCCCGAGACCTCCAGATCAGGGGCAACGGTGCCGATCGCCGGCTCCACTTCGCCGCCTGGCTCGCCAACCAGGGCCCCGGGCCGCTGCTCGTCGAACCACTGTCGCGCGGGTCGTGTCCCGTGGGGCAACGGGCGGCCGAACAGGTGGCGCACGTCGACACGGCCCGCGACGGCGTCTTTCAGCGCCGGCATGACCCGCCGCGGCATCGGACGCCGGCGGGCTGCATGGTCGACCATCCGACCCATGACCACTGGCACTTCGACGCCATGGCCCGCTACGCCCTGGTCACCGTCGACCAGTCGGAACAGCTGGCCGCGCGGGACAAGGTCAGCTTCTGCCTGCGCGACAACACCCGGGTTCCGGGATCGGCGCCGCTCCAGCGCAAGGAGTACTTCGGCGAGTGCGAGCGCAACACCCCGCAGGGCATCTCGCCGGGCTGGGTCGACGTTTACGACGTGGACACGCCGGGCCAGAGCCTGCGGCTGCCGCCCGGCACGCCCGACGGCGTCTACTGCCTGATCCTCGAGGCCGATCCACACGGCCAGCTGTTCGAGACCGACGAGACCGACAACGGCAGCGCACACGCCGTACGCATCACCGGAACGAACGTCCGTCGGGCCGACACCGATGCGTGCGTCGGCGCCGCCGACTGAGCGAGGCGATGGCGGAGGCGCACTCTGCATGGCTTGTTGTCACATATCACGGTGTCGACGCCATGCGGAGTGCACGATTACCACGAGAACGTGGTATCCGTGGGACGCGCGTGACCGGCGGTGACCGTCAAGAGCCACATCAGCCACATCTTCGCCAAGCTCGTCTGCGCGACCGGGCCGCCGCCATCGTCTTCGCCTTCGACTCTGGGCTCGTCACGACCGGCTGAGCCGACGCCGGCCGACCGT
>JALDXR010000261.1:0-5618 GCA_032154865.1 Nocardioidaceae bacterium | reverse complement strand
GCATGATCATGTCGTCGACCTGGGTGGGCCGCTGGTCGCCGACGCCGAGCATGGCCGGCACCGAGTGACCGTAGACGTCGGCGTCGACGATCCCGACCTTGAGACCGGTCTGGGCCATCGCCAGTGCCAGGTTGACCGTGACCGACGACTTGCCGACGCCGCCCTTGCCGGACGCGATCGCATAGACCTTGGTGAGCGAGCCGGGCTGGGCGAACGGGATCTCCTTGGCCGCCTGGCCGCCTTTCAGCTGGTCGCGCAGGCCTTGGCGCTGCTCGTCGCTCATGACGCCGAGCTCGACCTGGACATCGCGTACGCCCTCGAGCGCGGCGACCGCGGCGGTCACGTCCTTGGTCAGCCGGTCACGCATCGGGCAGGCCGCCACCGTCAGGAGGACCTTCACGTCGACCCGGTCGCCGTCGATGGCGATGTCGTCGACCATGCCGAGCTCGGTGATCGGGCGTTTGATCTCGGGGTCGTTGACCTCGGCCAGGGCAGTACGAACCCGGTCGGCGGAAAGGGTGGTCATGTCCTCGATGCTACGGGGTGGTGCCGGCGGCCGTGATATCGCCGAGCTCAAGCCGACCGTCGGACGGCTCAGTGCATTGACGAAGCGCGGTCGCGAAGCGCACGCTGGCTAGGGACTCCGAAAGGAAGTGGCGTCATGAAGCGGTTCGCCGCCGCCATTGTCGTCGCAGCCGGGTGTGCTGTGGCCCTATCCACCGATGCTGCCGCTCAAGCCAACCCGCCGCCGGACAACCAGATCTATCCCGTGCTCGTCCGGCACCACGGGATGGGGATGTGCGACAACATGGGCGCCAGCATGGACTAGCAGCCGGCGTACGGAGCGGCGCGGCTACGCGCTGATGTGGGGCTCGAGCCGGACGATGACCGACTTGCTGGTCGGGCAGTGGCTGCCGATCGCCGTGGAGTCGAGCGGTACGACCGGGTTCGCCTCGGGGAAGTAGGCCGCGGCACAGCCCCGCGGGGTGTCGTAGCTCACGACCCGGAACGCCTCGGCCCGTCGCTTGACGTCGTCGTGCCACTCCGACACCAGATCGACGAGGTCGCCGTCCGAGAGGCCGAGCGCCCCGATGTCGTCGGGGTGGACGAACACGACACGGCGGCCGTGGGAGATGCCGCGATAGCGGTCGTGCATCCCATAGATCGTGGTGTTGAACTGGTCGTGACTGCGCACGGTCTGAAGCAGCAGCCGGCCCTCGGGGACCTCGAGGACGTCGGTCGGGCTGACCGAGAAGACGGCCGCGTCGTGTGCGGTCGGGAACGTCCGCGAGTCGCGGGGCGGATGTGGCAGGACGAAGCCACCCGGCTGGCGAGCCTTCTCCTCGTATCCGTCGAAGCCGGGGACGACCCGCGAGATGTGGTCGCGGATCACCCGGTAGTCGTCGCGCATGCCGGCCCAGTCGATGCCGTGCCGGTTGGCGATCGTGGCCTCGGCGAGGCCGGTCACGATCGCGACCTCGGACCTGAGCTCGGGGCTCGCGGGGTCGAGGTGCCCATGTGACGCGTGCACCGCGGACATGGAGTTCTCGACGGTGACGTACTGCTCCCCACTGGCTTGCTCGTCACGTTCGGTGCGACCGAGAGTCGGCAGGATCAGGGCTGTCTCCCCGCACACCGCATGCGACCGGTTGAGCTTGGTGGAGATCTGTACGCTCAGCTCGGCCGATCGCATCGCCGCGACCGTGACGTCGGTGTCGGGCGCGGCCGCCACGAAGTTGCCGCCGAGTGCGATGAACACCTTCGCCCGGCCGTCCCGCAACGCTTCGATGGCTTGGACGGTCGCGTACCCGGGCTCGCGTGGCGGGTCGAAGCCGAACTCCGCCTGCAGCGCGTCGAGGAAGGGTGCCTTGGGCTGCTCCCAGATCCCCATGGTCCGGTCGCCCTGAACGTTGGAGTGACCGCGGACCGGGCACAGGCCGGCGCCGGGCTTGCCGATGTTGCCCTGGGCAAGGGCGACGTTGACGAACTCCTTGATCGTGGCGACCGCGTTGCGGTGCTGGGTGATGCCCATGGCCCAGCACGTGATCGTCTTGGCCGAGTCGCGGAACATCGCGGCCGCCTGCTCGATCTGTTCGCGGGTCAGGCCGGTTGCCTCGACGACCCGATCCCAGTCGAGGTTGCGTACGTGCTCGGCCCAGGCGTCGAATCCGACGGTGTGCTGCGCGATGAACTCGTGGTCGAGCGCGTCCCACTCGACGAGCAGCGCGCCGATCGCCTGCCACAGCGCGAGGTCGCCGTTGACCCGGATCGGCAGGTGGAGATCCGCGAGGTCCTGTCCCTTGCCGAGCCAGCCACGGACCTTCTGCGGGTGGCGGAAGTTGACCAGACCGGCCTCCCGCAGTGGGTTGACCGCGATGATCTTGGCGCCGCGACGCTTCGCGGTCTCCAGCGCCGTGAGCATCCGCGGGTGGTTGGTCCCGGGGTTCTGACCCGCGATGACGATCAGCTCGGCGTCGTAGATATCGAGCAGGCTCACGCTGCCCTTGCCGATCCCGATCACCTCGACCATGGCGACGCCGCTCGACTCGTGGCACATGTTCGCGCAGTCGGGGAAGTTGTTCGTGCCGAACGCGCGGACGAACAGCTGGTAGGCGAACGCGGCCTCGTTCGACGTCCGCCCCGACGTGTAGAACACGGCCTCGTCGGGGGAGTCGAGCCCCTTGAGGTGCTCGGCGATCAAGCCGTAGGCCTCGTCCCACCCGATCGGCTGGTAGTGGCGCGAGCCGGGCCGCCTGACCATGGGCTGAGTGAGCCGGCCCTGCTGGCCGAGCCAGTAGTCGGTGCGCTCGGCGAGCTCGTCCACCGAGTGGGTCGCGAAGAAGTCGGGCCCGACCTGGCGCCGGGTGGCCTCCTCGGCGACCGCCTTGGCGCCGTTCTCGCAGAACTCGGCCGAGTGGCGGTGCTCCGGATGGGGCTCCGGCCAGGCGCAGCCCTGGCAGTCGAAGCCGCCGTGCTGGTTGACCTTGAGCAGGGTACGAGCGGTGCGCGTCAGGCCCATCTGGTCGACCGACCGCTTCATGCTGACGCCCACGGCCGTCGCTCCCGCGGCCGAGTCCTTCGGCTTCGAGACTTTCAGTCGCGACTCGTCCGGATCGGTGCTTGGCGGCTTGCGGGCGAACGAACTGGCCATGCGGCCAGGCTAAACCGCGATACAGTGTCCTGCCAGCTCAGGGCAGGCTGTCGGGTCGTCGATGGACACTCGGCGCGTTGCGGACAGCCCGTCCCCGCGACTCAAAACAGTACGGTGTGCTCACCATGGCCGAGATGTCCGAATTGGACTTCGACATCGTCGACGTGTTCGCTGAGCGCGCGTACGACGGCAATCCGCTGGCCGTGGTCCACGGCGCCGACGGCCTCGACACAGCGCAGCTGCGCGCCATCGCCGAGGAGATGAGGCTCGCCGAAACGGCGTTCCCGGTCGCGGTCGACGGGGGTCGCTACGAGGTCCGGATCTTCACGGCCGAGGGCGAACTGCCTTTCGCCGGCCACCCGACGTTGGGCACGGCCTGGGCGCTGCATCGGCGCGGGCTGCTCCCGACCGGACAGGCCGTGCAGGGTTGTGGCGCGGGCGATATCGAGATGTTCGTGAGCCGTGACGGAGCCGAGCTCACCGTGGAGCCCCGACAGGTGACCGGTGCCGTCGACGTCGGACCGGTGCTCGGCGGGCTCGGCCTGACCGATGCCGACGTGGTGCGGCCGGCCCGGCTCGCGAGCTGCGGTCTGGCGTTCGTCTACGTCGCGGTGCGCCCCGACTGCGTCCGCGGCGCCTCGCCACTCGGTCCGGCGTGGGTGGCTCCACCGGGCGAGTCGCGCGACCCGCTCGGCGGCGTATGCGTCTATGCCGCGGAGTCGATGGACGACGGCATCGAGGTCCATGCCCGAGTGTTCTGCCCTGACGTCGGCATCACCGAGGACCCGGGCACCGGCTCGGCCGCGGCCGGGCTGGGATTGGTGCTGCTGGCCGACCGGCTGGCCGCGGCCGAGGGCAAGACGCGCTATCGGATCCGACAGGGTCTGGAGTCCGGACGCCGGTCGGTTCTGCATGGCTGGGTCGAGGCTCGGGGCGGCGAGGCCTTCGCGGTACGAGTCGGCGGCGGCGTTGTGCATGTCGCCTCCGGCCGGCTCACCCCGCCGATTCCCTGACCCCGGCGATCCGCCCCATTTGGCCCGCTCATCCGCCCGATCTGGCCCGCTCATCCGCCCGATCTGGCCCGGGCGATCCGCCTTGCGCCCTCAGGACAAGCGACGCCGCCGGGTCTGGCGACGGTGCAACACCGGCGGCGGCCGTCCCACCGTGGTCGCCGGCGAGTCGATCGGCTCGGCCGCCGCACGGTCGTCCGGCATCGAGCCGGGGGCCTCGACCACATCGACCGGCACGAGCCGTACCACCACGCTGTCTCGGGCCCAGCGCTCCGGCGCCCCCGGTGGATCGACGAGATTGAGTCGCCCGGTCACCAGCGCCGCGGTAATCGCCTCCCACTGCGGATGGTCCGGGCCGACCCGCTCGACCTGCGCTCGTACGGTCATCAGCCGCTCCCGGGTGATCTTGGTCCGCAGCGTGATCAGTACGTCGCTCTGATCCTCGATGTCCGGCAGCGGCTGCTCGTCACCGCCCGCGACAACGCAGATCGCATCGTCAACCCAGGCGTGCCAGACCGGATGGACCCGCGACGGGTCGCCGTAGGTGATCCAGCACAGCCACGACTTCTTGGCGAGCTCGGCGAGCAGAGCCGCCTCGGCATCGTCCATGACGTCAGCCTGGCACACCCCGCAAGAATGTGTCCGGTGAACCTGCTGCTCAGCATCGTGGGCGTGATCGGAGTGTCGGCGTCGGGGCCGCTGATGGCGTGGATCGCCGCTCCGGCGTTGGCGATCGCCTTCTGGCGCAACGCCTTCGGCACTGCGGTGCTGCTGCCGACGGCCTTGACCAGCAGCCGCCGCGTGGAGCTGCGGGCCCTCGATCGGCGGGCGCTTGCCGGCACGGTGTTCGCCGGGCTGATGCTGGCCGGTCACTTCGCCACCTGGGTGTCCTCGCTCAAGCTGACGTCGGTCGCCTCGGCGACGGCGTTGCAGGCGCTCCAGGTCGCGTTCGTCGTGCTCATCGACCGGCTGCGTGGACATCCGGTGCACAAGGCGGTGGTCGTCGGCCTCGTCGTCTCGTCGAGCGGTGTGCTCGTCGTGTCCGGCGTGGACCTCACGCTGTCGACCCGCGCGCTGGCGGGCGATCTGCTCGCCGTCGCCGGTGGAGTCTTCGCCGCCGCATACGTCGTGACCGGCGGCACGATGCGCCAGACGCTGTCGACGACGGCGTACACCACGCTCTGCTACAGCACCTGTGCCCTCGTCCTGCTGGCCTGCTGCCTCATCGGCCGGCAGCCGATCACCGGCTTCGATGCGACGACCTGGCTCGGCCTGCTCGCCGTGACGGTGTCGTCGCAGCTGCTCGGGCACACGATCTTCAACCACCTGCTGGCGGTGGTGAGCCCGACGGTGGTGTCGCTGGTCATGCTGCTCGAGGTGCCGGGCGCCGCCTTGCTCGCGTCGGTCTTCTTGGGCCAGGCGCCGCCGGTCGGTGTGTACGCCGGGCTTGCGCTGAT
>JALDXR010000260.1:0-5630 GCA_032154865.1 Nocardioidaceae bacterium | reverse complement strand
AGCCGTTGCAACGATTCTGGCATCTTTACCGGCGGTTTTCCTCTCTATACGCAACAACTCTATTGAGGAATTATCGAACGCAACGTAGCGTTTTCGGTATAGGAAACTAGGAACAGGAGAGCACGATGCACAAGTTCGACACCCCGGCTCCGATCGCGGTTGTCCTCGACATCCCCGCGGGGCGCATCCAACTGATCGCCGCCAACCGGGCCGACACCACGGTCGAGGTCCGGCCCTCCGACGCCACGAAACCCCGCGACGTGAAGGTGGCCGAGCAGACCACGGTCGACTACAGCGACCGCACCCTGCACATCGAGGCCCCGGCCGCGAGGAACCAGTACTTCGGCCCCTCCGGGTCCATCGAGGTCACCGTCCAGCTACCGGCCGGCTCGAGCATCGCGACCAAGGCGGCCAGCGCCGAACTCCGGTCGGTCGGACGGCTCGGCGACGTCAACTTCGAGGCGTACGGCGCGATCAAGATCGACGAGGCCGCGAGCGTCCACCTGACCACCGCCGCCGGCGACGTCACGGTCGGCCGCCTGCACGGCCCCGCTGAGATCAGCACCCAGAAGGGAAGCATCGACATCGCCGAGGCCGCACGCGGCAGGGTCGTCCTGCGCACCCAGATGGGCAACGTGACGGTCGGCGCCGCCGCTGGAGTCTCCGCCGCCCTGGACGCCGGCACCCAGTACGGCCGGATTCACAACGCACTCAAGAACACCGAAGGCGCCGCGGCCGGCCTGAACATCCACGCGACCACCAGCTACGGCGACATCGTCGCCAACAGTCTCTGAGGAGCACCCATCATGACGAACCTGGCCATCGCAGCCAACGGGCTGCGCAAGTCCTACGGCGACAAGGTCGTCCTCGACGGCGTCGACCTGGCCGTCCCCGAGGGAACGATCTTCTCCCTGCTCGGCCCGAACGGCGCCGGCAAGACCACCGCCGTCAAGATCCTCTCCACCCTCATCTCGCCCGACCCGGCCTCCGGCGATATCCACATCGGCGGCCACGACCTCGCCGTCGACCCCCAAGCGGTTCGCGCCGCCATCGGCGTCACCGGTCAGTTCTCCGCGGTCGACGGCCTGATCACCGGCGAGGAGAACATGCTCCTCGTGGCCGACCTGCACCATTTACCCAAGCGCGAAGGCCGCCGCAGGGCCGCCGAACTCATGGAGCGCTTCGATCTCACCGACGCGGCGAAGAAGCCCGCCTCCACCTACTCCGGAGGCATGAAACGCCGGCTCGACATCGCCATGACCCTCGTCGGCAACCCGCGGATCATCTTCCTCGACGAACCGACAACCGGCCTCGACCCCCGGGGCCGCCACCACACGTGGCAGATCATCCGCGAGCTCGTCTCCGACGGCGTCACCGTCTTCCTCACCACCCAGTACCTGGACGAGGCCGATGAACTCGCCGACCGTATCGCCGTGCTCAACGACGGCAAGATCGTCGCCGATGGCACCGCTGACGAACTGAAGAGACTCATCCCGGGCGGGCACGTCAGGCTCCGCTTCACCGACCCGGCCTCATACCAGTCCGCCGCCTTCGCCCTCCGCGACGCCACCCGGGACGACGAATCCCTCACCCTGCAGATCCCCAGCAACGGCAGCCACCGCGAGCTGCGCGCCACCCTCGACTCGCTGGATTCGGCCGGCGTCGAGGCGGACGAACTGACCATGCACACCCCCGACCTCGACGACGTGTTCTTCGCCCTGACCGGCGGCGTCGGAGTCGCCAACAAGCCCAAGGAGGCAATCCGATGAGCACCCTCTCGCTCGCCGTCCGCGACTCGTCCACGATGCTGCGCCGCAACCTCCTGCACGCGCGGCGCTATCCGTCGCTCACCCTGAACCTGCTGCTCACGCCGATCATGCTGCTCGTGCTGTTCGTCTACATCTTCGGCGACACGATGAGCGCCGGCATCGACGGCGGCGGTGCGGACCGCTCCGACTACATCGCCTACCTCGTCCCGGGCATCCTGCTGATAACCATCGGAGCCACCGTGATCGGGACCGCGGTCTCGGTATCCAACGACATGACGGAGGGCATCATCGCCCGCTTCCGCACGATGGCCATCCACCGCGGATCGGTTCTCGTCGGGCACGTCGTCGGCAGCGTGCTCCAGTCGATGATCAGCGTGGTCCTCGTCGGTGCCGTCGCCGTGGCCATCGGCTTCCGGTCGACCGACGCCACCGCCCTGGACTGGATCGCGGCGTTCGGACTGCTCGTCCTCTTCGCCACGGCACTCACCTGGGTAGCGGTCGGTATGGGCCTGGTCAGCCCGACCGCCGAGGCCGCCAGCAACCTTGCGCAGCCGATCATCGTGCTGCCGCTGCTGTCCAGCGCCTTCGTCCCGGTCGACACGAT
This sequence comes from Nocardioidaceae bacterium, assembly GCA_032154865.1. GTDB lineage: Bacteria > Actinomycetota > Actinomycetes > Propionibacteriales > Nocardioidaceae > DATFRX01. The sequence goes on along the minus strand of JALDXR010000260.1, from coordinate 3,257 downwards.
GCCGGGCTGGTTCCAGCCAATCGCCGAGTATCAGCCGTACACACCGACCATCGAGACCCTGCGAGGGCTACTGCTCGGCAGCGAGATCGGCAACAACGGATGGCTCGCGGTCACCTGGTGCCTCGGGCTCGCCGTGCTCGGCTACTTCTGGTCGACCTCGAAGTTCAACCGCGACCCGAAGTAGCCACCTTGACCGCCCGGCCGTCCCCCGCAGCTCGTTCACGACCACGGCGGCGTACTCCGACACCGCGTCGGCGTACGCCGCCGCGTTCGGTGTGTATCGGTAGCGCTGCCGCTTCAGGCTTTGGAGGCGAAGGCGTCGAGAGTGTCAATCAGTCGAGCCATCGTGTCGTCTCCGGCGCCGTGGGCGTCGGCTTCGACGATGTCCAGCGTGGCCGACGGGATGCCTGCCGCGACTTCATAGGCAGACCTGAGCGGTGACGCGATGTCCAAACGGCCACGAAGCAAGTAGGTCGGAGTGTCGCGCAGCCGGTCGAGGTGGCCCGTGATCGCGTCGTCGTCGAGAAAGGCGTGGTTCCCGAAGTAGTGCGTGACAATGCGCGCGAAGCCCAGGCGTCGACGAGGGTCGAGGGAGCGAGAATGCGGCTCGACCGGGCCACTGAGAGTCGCGAGGCGGTCCTCCCACGCGCACCACGCACGGGCGGCCCGATCGGCCACCTCAGGATCCTCGTCCAACAGCAGAGTGTTGATGCCTGCCGGGATATTCCCGTCCCGCTGGTCTCCGGGCAGAATCGCTCTGAGCTCGTCGAACTCGCGGGGATAGATCTCGCCCATCGTATGCGTGAACCAATGAACATCCTTCGCCCGCGTCGTCACCACGGCCCACAACACGAGCTCGCTCACACTTTCCGGGTGCTGAACGGCGTACGCCAGGCCGAGCGTGGATCCCCACGAGGCACCGAAGACGAGCCAGCGGTCGATCCCCAACCGACGACGCAGCATCTCCAGATCGCTGATCAGGTGAGCCGTCGTGTTGGCTTTCAGCGCCGCCGGGTCGTCACAAGCGTTCGGGACGCTGCGGCCACACCCTCGCTGATCCACCAGAACGTAGCGGTACCGCTCCGGATCGAAGAACTGCTTCCACCACGGCGTCGCACCCGAACCAGGACCGCCATGCAAGACGATGGCCGGCTTACCCTGCGGATGTCCGCAGACCTCCCAGTACACCTGATGTCCATCGCCGGCATCCATCAGCCCTGAGTCGTAGGGATCGACAATCGGGTACGGCACCGACCGATCCTAACTAAACCTTAATCTCAATACTTCAATCGGGGGATTTCGGCTGAATAGCCGCCTCTACGCTCCTAATCCGAGCGCACAGGTTATCCAATAGCGCGCGGGTCAACTCCGGATGCTCGTCGAGCAACGCTCTGAACTCCCACGCCGGGATCCCGAAGGTCCGCAGTCCTTCGTCGCCGGCACGAACAGTCGCTGACCGCGGCTTACCATCTACGAGTGAAATCTCGCCAAAATACTCCCCGGGTCCTAGCTCGCCGCGAGCGTGTCCCCTCACCTCGACATGGCCACGACCTTCGAGGATCAGGTGAAACCTCGCGCCACCGCCACCCTCGGACGCGACCTCCTTACCGGGCGGGTGCTCAAACTGCCGACCCATGCGGGAGAGCCTGCGCAAGGACTTTGGGGAGAAGCCAGCAAATAGATCGACATCTGTTAGCCGTTCAACAAGATCATCGGCCATTCCGCACTCCTCACCGGCATCGGCGCCACATTAGCCGCCCGCTTGGGATCGTGCCTAGCAGAGTAACGCGGCGCGCCCCATGTCATCCTCGGCGAACAGACCGAACGGACTCGCAGTACGAGCAGCCAGATCCCGTCCTCTTCGTAAGGACACCCCGTGGAGGCAGGGCCGACAGCCGCTGAGCGGGTGCCGCGGAGATGGCGTGACGTCGGACTGTGCCCGCAGATCCTGGCAGCATGAGCTACCGGAAGCCGAACGTCCGCAATCCGGAGTACGTTGCCGGTATGTCCGGCTTCACGATCAAGGCGCTCACGCCGGAGACGTTTGACGACTTCGCCGCACTCGTCGAGCGAAACAAGGGCATGTTCGCCAGCTGCTGGTGCACGAAGTTCCATCCCGACTGCGCAGAGAAGGGCCAGAGCGCCGAGGGGAATCGGGCGCTCAAGCAGCGTCTGGTGGCCGATGGGATCGCGCATGCGGCGCTGGTCTACGACGGCGACCGGGCCGTCGCCTGGGCCGAGTACGGATCACCCGAGGAGCTGCCCAGCATCCATCACCGCAAGGAGTACCTGGCCACGGCAGAGCGACTGCCCGACTACCGGGTCACCTGCATCCTGGTCGAGCGCGGCCTTCGCGGTCAGGGCCTGGCGGCGATCGCCCTGCGCGGAGCCGTCGAGCTGATCGCGCGGGCCGGCGGCGGCCTGGTCGAGGGCTACCCGCACGACACCGGCGGGGTCCGAAAGAAGAACTCGTCGTTCCTCTACAACGGCACCCGCACGATGTACGAGCGCGAGGGCTTCACCTACGACCGACCCAAGGGCCAGGGCAACTGCGTGATGGTGCGCGAGGTGTCCCCGAGCACGCGCGACTGAACCGCTCCAGCTCCGGGGCTGCGTCGGCAACCTGCGTCGTCGTTCCGTTCGACCAGGTGGTCCGCGAGTCCGCCCATCCGGACGCCCCCGGTAACGGAAGGGCAACAGAACACTGGGGGCGTGAACCAAACCCGCGCACGCCGGCGTCCTTGTCAGTGCGATGCCGAGTTCGAAGCATCGGAGGGGCGAGCGAACGGTGTGTGGCGCAATCTTGGGCGGTGGCCCGCTGCAGTGTGTGCGACCCGAGGGTCACTTGGGAGGCCACGAGTACCACTCGCACGCCGGCTCCTGGGTCGACGACAAGCACGAGGACGGCGGCCACGGCTGACGCTCGGGATCAGCGCACAGCCTGGATCGAGGCCGCACGCCAAGCCCGTGAGACAGACCCTCCGGCACCCGCCGACCGCGGACCGTGACGAAAGGATCCCTCTATCGCCGTCTCGGAGTTAGCGTATGGAGGGTGAGACGCGCCCCGCACGAGAACGTCGCGACCGTGCTGGTCGAGCCGTGCGTTCTCGAGGACCTCGAGCTCGAGCTGATGGTCATCGACATGTCGGTCTGGCCGGTCCAGACGGCGCCGATCTGCAAGGACGGACCGAGGGAGGCGTTTCAGATCCGGCGCCGGCGGCTGATGGCGCAGCGCGGCGCGTGGAGCGTCGCTGCGG
>JALDXR010000259.1:0-5655 GCA_032154865.1 Nocardioidaceae bacterium | reverse complement strand
AACAGAACCTCAGTCCGGCTGCTGCGCCAGCGCCTCCGCGATCGCGACGCGCTCCATTTCGGCCGTCCGATCCACATCCGTGTCCAGCCGGTCATGCGACACCACCGACTGCAACGCCCTCAGCACACCCGACGCCTCGGCACCCCACGACGAAACGTAGGAGAACTGCCACCACCACAGGGCCTCGTCGACCCGGCCGGCCCGGAAGTGCTGCAGTCCGTGGGCGACCCGGCCGGCGATGGCGGTGACGTCGTCGGAGACGCGAGAGGGTACGAGATCGGGCGGGTCGACGTAGGGGTCGAACACCTCGGTGTAGTCGTCGAAGCCGTCGAGCAGCTTGGCCAACTCCTCACGGAGCCGGTCGAGGTCGGGATCGGGGCCGGCGTCCGGCTCGTACTTCTCCGAGGGAACGAAGTCGATCTGGACACCGAGCCGGGCGCCGGCGAGCAGCAGCTGACTCACCTCGAGCAGCAGCAGCGGCACGGCGCGACCCGGATCGCCGCTGCTCGCGATCTCACGGACGGCGAGCAGGAAGCTCTCGACCTGGTCGGCGACCGATTGGGCCAGGTCTTCGACATCGCTATGCACGACCTGCTGCTCACTCATCGACCGCTCGCCTTCCCTCGAATGCCCGACCGAGTGTGACCTCGTCTGCGTACTCGAGGTCGCCTCCGACCGGAAGACCACTGGCCAACCTTGTCACGCGCAACCCCATAGGGCGCAACATCCTGGTCAAATACGTCGCGGTAGCTTCGCCCTCGAGGTTGGGATCGGTGGCCAGGATGACCTCGATGACGGCACCGTCGGCAAGGCGCTGCATCAGCTCCTTGATCCGCAAATCGTCCGGTCCGATGCCCTCGATCGGGCTGATCGCACCGCCCAGTACGTGGTAGCGACCCCGAAACTCCCGGGTACGTTCGATCGCCACGACGTCCTTGGACTCCTCCACGACGCAGAGTACGGACGGGTCACGACGCTCGTCGGTGCAGATCCGGCAGATATCGGACTCCGCGACGTTGCCGCAGATCTGACAGAACCGGACCTTGTCCTTGACCTCGACGAGCACCTGGGCGAGCCGGCGGACGTCGATCGGGTCGGAGTCGAGCAGGTAGAAGGCGATCCGCTGGGCGCTCTTGGGCCCGACACCGGGCAGCCGGCCCAGCTCGTCGATGAGATCCTGGACGACCCCTTCGTACACGGTCGTTTCCTCAGAATCCGATCGGACGAGACGGTGGCTCGTCGGGCGGGTCAGGCGGAAGGCTGGCATCGAGCTGGCCGGCATCAAGCTGGCCGGTGACCCCGCCGAGCCGCTCGCTGATCAGGGCCTGGGCGTTGTCGCTGGCGTCGCGGATCGCGGCGACGACCATGTCCGCCAATGTCTCGGTGTCCTCCGGGTCGACCGCCTCGGGCTTGATGTCCAGCCCGATCAGGTCACCGGTGCCGTTGACCCGAGCCGTGACGAGCCCGCCGGCTGCCGATCCCTCGACGACCGCCGACGCCAGGTCCTCCTTGGCCGCGAGCAACTGCTCCTGCATCCGTTGGGCCTGGGCCAACAGCGCAGACATATCAGGCAGACCGCCTTCGCTCACGGTCGCTCCCTTCCTCGCTGTCCGAGCGTACGCCGCAAGGCGGACGGGACCACGGCACGTCGGCGGGCTAACCCATCGGGATCATTTTCCCTGATCAGCGCCGATCCGGCCAACGAGCCTGCGGTCGGAACGCGGGTCAGGCCGGCCGCGGCAGTCGCCGAGCGGCATCGGCCGCGAGGGCAGTCGCGACGGTTCGTACGACCTCCGGATCACGCAGCAGGCGCCGATGGCCGAGTCCGTGGGTCGTGAGGAGCTCCGCAGCCGGCCAGTGCGCCACCAGCGCCTCCGTCGCGGTGTACGGGGTCTCGCGATCGTCTCGGTCGTGAACCGCGAGCAGCGCGGTCGGCTGAAGTGCCGAAGCATGGGCCGCGATGTCGAACTCGTCGATCGGCATGCCGACCCGGCGTTCGATGCGGCCGGCCAGCCGTCGAAGGGTGCGCGGTCCGAGACCGAGACGGGCGCCGAACACCGGCAGAGCGTCGCGGACGTCCACCATCGGCGAGATCATCACCAGTCGCTCGGCGCCGAGCCAGCCGTGCCGCATCGCGAGGACGGCCGCCATCGCGCCCATCGAATGTCCGACCACCGCGTGCGCCGGACCGTGCTCGGCCGCCACGGCGTCGAGGCTCTTGGCGAACTCGATGATGTCGCTGGTGCGCGGCCCCGACAGCCCCGGTCCCGATATCCCGTGGCTCGGAGCGTCGTGCGCCACGACGGTGAATCCGGCGGCGACGAGCGGCCGTACGAAACCGGCCAGCTGACCCGCGTGGCCACCCCAGCCGTGGACGAGGTAGACGGTCGGGCCGCTCCCCCAGATCCAGCCGCGTACGTCACGGCCGCGCCACCGGACGTCGAAGGACCTCCCACCCTCCGGCGGCCGGGCGGCACGACCCGACGGGACCGTGAACCACAGTCGCTCGGCCCATCGAGCGCCGGCCATCGGCGCGGAGCGTTCGAGTGCGGCGAAGGCGGTACGGACAATCCGACCGCGACCTCTAGTACGAACGATCGTGCTTTTCTTAGAACGTAAGTCGGCCATGGCAAGGACTCCTGGCGGGGATCAGGTCGGGCGGCAGGCCGCCTCGACGAGGGACTCGAAGGCACGCCTGGCCCACTCCGGAGCGCGTTCGTCGCGCAGCAGCCGGCTGGCGTGGTGGTAGCTCAGCATGATGCCGTGCAAGTCATAGGCGAACTGGGCGACGTCGAGGTCGGCGCGGAACTCGCCCTCCGCGACCGCGGTGGCGGCGATCGTGGCGATCGCGTCGAGCCAGTCCCGCTCCGATCGGACCAGCGCGTCCCGGACCGGTCCCGGCCGATCGTCCAGCTCGGCGGCGGCCGCGACGAAGAAGCAGCCGCCTTCGAGCTCGTCGGCCGCCCAGGTCAGCCAGTGGTCGAACAGGCTGCGGACTCTCGGGAGCCCGCGCGGGGCGGCGAGGGCCGGGCGGACGACCTTGTCGATGAACCGCTGCCGGGCGTGCTCGAGCACCTCGAGTTGCAGGGACTCCTTGGACTTGAAGTGCGCGAAGAGCCCGCTCTTGGACATCTCGATGTGCGCGGCCAGCTGTCCGATCGTCAGGCCACGCAGCCCGTCCTGAGAGGCGACCTGGACCGCCTCGTCCAGGATCGCCCGACGGGTCTCCTCACCTTTCCGCACGATCGTATTAAAGCACGGTCGTACGTTTATTGTCATCCCCGAAAGCCGGTGGCCAATGGGCGGCGCCGTCAGTCGTGCGGGATCTCCTCGATCACCTTGGCGCCGAGCTCGCGAGCCAGCAGCTCGTCGTGGTCGACGCCCTCGTCGATCGTGGGATCGTCCGGATGGGCGTCGGCGTCGGCGGGTTCGGAGTCGCGAGTACGCGGACCGTTGCGGGTCGGCTCGATCGCGTTGCGAGCCTCCTCCCGTGCGCCGTTCGGTGGTGAGGCGGCCGGCTCCGCTGGTGGCGAGGCGGTCGCAGGTTTGGCCGCCGGTGAGCTCGCCGGGCTGGCCGATCCGGCCGGGTTGGTCGATCCGGCTGGGCTGGTCGAAGGGTCGACGACCGTCACGACCTGCCATTCCACGCCGATCACGTCGACCAGCGCCTGGCGCAGGATCTCGTCGCAGCCACTGCGAACGAACGAGTCGCGGGCGCCGGCGTTGACGACCGCGATCGTGAGCGTGTTGCCCTCCAGCGCGTAGACGTTGGCGTTCTGACTCAGCATGACCCAGGCGAACCGTCGCTTGGCCATCACGGACTCCAACACCTGCGGCCAGAGCCGGCGCACGTCGACCAGCGACAGCGAACCGTCGGGGGCGGCCGCCGGCTCCGCGGGCTTGGCGGTCGGCGCCGGCGATTCGGCGGGCTCCACCGCTGCCTTGGGGGCCGCCTTCGACCCTGTCGCCTTCGACCCGGTCGCCTTCTCGGATGAGGACTTCGGAGGCGATGCCTTCTTCTGCGTCCGTTTCGACTTCGCGGGCGGCGCCGGCTCGGTCGGGGGCGCGGCGGCCGGCTGATCCGTCGCGGCGGGTCGATCGGCCTCGGCCGCCGCAGTTGCCGCGGGCTCGGCGCCGGGGATCGTCAGGCGTCGTTCGAGCCGGTCCAACCGGGCCTGGACACCGGCCTCGGAGTCGTCGGCGCCGGGCAGCAGCAACCGGGCGCAGATCAGCTCGAGCAGCAGCCGGGGTGCGGTCGCCCCACGAATCTCGTCGAGACCCTGGCTGACGACCTCGGCCGCGTGGGTGAGCTCGGCCGGGCCGAAGCGAGCCGCCTGGCTCTCCAAGCGTTCCGCGGCGTCGCCCGGCACCTCGAGCAGGCCCTTGCCGATCGCCCCGGGCACGGCCGACACGACGATCAGGTCACGGAAGCGGCGCAGCAGGTCCTCGGCGAACCGGCGTGGCTCCTGACCGCTGTCGATGACCTTGTCGACGACGCCGAACACCGTGGCGCCATCGCCGGCTGCGAAGGCGTCCACGGCGTCGTCCAGCAGCGAGTCCGGGGTGTACCCGAGCAGCGCCGCAGCGCGACCGTAGGTCACGCCCTCATCACCGGCGCCGGCGATCAGCTGATCCAGGACGCTGAGCGTGTCCCGTACCGATCCGGCGCCGGCCCGTACGACCAAAGGCGCCGCGGTCGGGTCCAGGGCGACTCCCTCGCGCTCACACAGCTCACTCAGGTAGTCGGTGAGGAGTCGCGGCGGGACCAGCCGGAACGGATAGTGATGCGTCCGCGACCGGATCGTCCCGATCACCTTGTCCGGCTCGGTCGTGGCGAAGACGAACTTCAGATGCTCCGGCGGCTCCTCGACGAGCTTGAGCAAGGCGTTGTAGCCCTGGGCGGTCACCATGTGAGCCTCGTCGATGATGTAGATCTTGTAGCGGCTGCTCACCGGCGCGAAGAAGGCCCGCTCCCGCAGGTCTCGCGCATCGTCGACACCGCCGTGGCTCGCGGCGTCGATCTCGATGACGTCGATGGACCCGGGTCCGCCGCGCGCCAGGTCGCGGCAGCTGTCGCACTCGCCGCACGGCTCGGCCACCGGAGCTCGCTCGCAGTTGAGCGCCCGGGCCAGGATGCGGGCGCTGGTCGTCTTGCCACAGCCGCGCGGGCCGGAGAAGAGGTACGCGTGGTGCACCCGGTTGCTCTCGAGTGCGTGCCGCAGCGGTTCGGTGACGTGGTCCTGACCGATCACCTCGGCGAAGGTCTCGGGCCGGTAGCGGCGATAGAGCGCCAGCGGTGCAGTCACCCTCCGAACCCTAACGCTCGTCGCGGACAGGCCAACCGGCGATCGGTCCTTGAAAAGACGGCTCCCCGCGCACCCGGAAGAGCTCGCGTACCCTTGCTGCCTTCCGGCCCTGGGGGAGTTCGGCGAGGTACCGCCGCACGGGGAACCTGCGCCGAGTGTACGAGACGCCGCATCGGTCGACGACCGCGGTCGGGACGAGCGGTCGTACGGCGGCCCGCCGGATTCCGCACTCGCCGAACGATCCGCGTATCCTCTCCCGCGGAGGATTCGCCTAGTGGCCTATGGCGCTCGCTTGGAAAGCGGGTTGGGTTAACAGCCCTCGCGGGTTCGAATCCCGCATCCTCCGCCA
>JALDXR010000258.1:0-5660 GCA_032154865.1 Nocardioidaceae bacterium | reverse complement strand
CCGGGTCGTGGTGTCGGACAGGTCGCTGAAGGCGTCGACGACGTCATAGGGCGCGGTCGTGTGGTCGACGTCGATCGTCGAACCCGGGTCGAGCTGCCCCGAGCCCTCGGGGTCGAGTCCGATGAACATGTCGCCGAGCAGGGTCTTGACCCGGATGACCGCCTCGGTGTCCGGCCCGAAGTCGACGCCCTTGTCGATGAGGAACTCCACGCGTACGACCGTGCCGTCGAGCACGATCTCCTTGACCTCGCCGACCTTGACGCCGGCGATCCGTACCTCGTCGCCCGCCTGCAGCCCACCGGCCTCGCTGAACTCGGCGTAGTAGGTGTCGCCGCCGCCGATCAAGGGCAGCTGGTCGGCCCGGAACGCCGCCAGCATCAACAGCGCGATCGCCACCAGACCGGCGAAGCCGATCAGCACCGGGTTGCGCTCTCGGAACGGCCGCATCACAGCGAACACCTCTCCGCCCCGACGCTGTAGTCGACGGGTACGGCGAACTGCCGGCTGCGGCCGAGCAGCTTCGCGACCGACTTCGGCACGACGACGTTGCCGTGGAAGTTGCACAGGTAGAAGTTGAACCACGAGCCGTAGTCGGCGGTGTTGCCCAGCTTCCGCAGCTTGAGCGGGAGGATCTGCAGCTCTCGGTCCAGGACCGCTTTGTTGGCCGCCAGGTTGCCGGCCAGCCGCCGGAGCTGCCGGACGTCCTCGGTCAGTGCCGGTCTGGCGTCCGACACCAGGTCCGCGGTCTCCACCGCCAGCTCCGACACCGCGTCAAGCGAGCCGAGGATGGCGCGCCGGTCGTTCTTGAGTCCGGTGGCGAACTGCTGGAGCGTCGTGATCGTCTGCGACAGCTCCTCGTCCTTCGCTCCGAAGGTGGTCAGAACCCCGTTGAGGTTGTCGATCGTGTCGCCGATCAGCCGGTCGCGGTCGGCCAGCTCCTGGGTCAGCGAGGAGGTCCGGGCCAGCAGGTTCTCAACGGTGCCGCCCTCGCCCTGCAGCACCTGGATGATCTCGTACGCGAGCTTGTTGACGTCGTCCGGCGACATCGCCTCGAACAGGGGCTGGAAGCCCTGGAACAACACGGTCAGGTCGAGTGCCGGTGCGGTCTGACTGACCGGAATCGTGTCGCCGTCCTCGAGCGGCGTGGTCGACCCCTCAGCCGGACTGAGCGCGAGGTAGCGCTGTCCGATCAGGTTGCGATAGCGGATCTGGGCCTGCGTGCTCTGCGTGAGCGAGACCGAGGAGTCGACCTCGAGCGACACGCTGGCGAGATTGCGGCCCTCGACGTCGATGCCGGTGACCGAGCCCACCCGGACGCCCGCGATCCGTACGTCGTCACCCTCGACGACCGCGGTCACGTCGGTGAAGATCGCGTGATACTCGCGCTTGTCCGCGAACGACAGGTTGCCGATCGTGACGACCAGCACGCTGGTCGCGATCGTCGTGACGACCATGAAGATCGCCAGCTTGGACAGGGCCACCAGGCTGCGGGGGTCGAGCATCTTCACCGCGGGCTCACCCCCGTCCCGTCGACGCTCGGACCGAGCAGCAGACTCGCCACGTCGGGCACGACGTCGGGGGGCGTGCCGAGCAGCCGGGCGAGGCGATCGTCGACGATCCGGTCGTCGGTCGCCGGCGGTTCGGCGCTGCCGGCGAGGCTCAGCAGGTCACCCGGCGTCGCGCGATACCACCGGTCGTAGCCGCCTTCGATGCCGACCTTCTCGAGCAGGTGTCGCGGCGGCGGCGGTGGCGGGTTCTTCTGGCTGTACGGCGGGTTCGGCAACGACAGGCACTGCGGGCCGATCCCGGTGCCGTACTCGGGATCGTCGGCCGGCGTGTAGCCCTCGGGCTGGTCGGGCAGCAGTTCGAGGTTGATGTGGACGATGTGGCCGCGGAACTGCTCCTCGACCCGCGGCAGCCAGTTGACCAGTCCCTTCAGGAGGCAGGGGTACTCCGGCGAGTACTCAGCGAGCAGGTCGAGGACGGGCACCGAAGTCCGAGCCACCTGGGTGATCGACGCGCCGTTCGCCTCGAGGAACGCCCGGGTCGTGTCGGACAACAGCCGCACGTCGTTGAGGAAGCGGTTGATCTCGTCCTCTTTGCTGGTCAACGTGTCGGCGGTGATCACGGTGTTCTCGAGGAGTCGGGCCAGCTCCGGCATCTGCTCGGCGTAGACGTCCGCGACCGCGCCGAGATCGCGAAGGTCCTGGATCAGCTGCGGCACGAGCGGGTTGAACTTCTGGAGGTAGCCGTCGAACCGGACGAGGTTGTCGCCGATCCGCTCGCCGCGGCCGCCGAGCGCGGTGGCCAGGGTGCCGAGCGTGCTTGCCAAGTCGCGCGGCTGGACCGCGGTCAGCAGCGGATAGACGTCGTCGAGGACCTTCTCCACCTCGATCGGCACGCTCGCCTGCTCGATCACGTCGTCGGCCTCGATCGAGTGCTCGGTCGCATCCTCGGGAATCTGCAGCGCGACGTACTTCTCGCCGAACAGTGTCTTGGGGACGATCAGCGCGGTGACGTTGTCAGGGATCTGGTCGACCTGGTCCGGCTGCAATCCGACGTGGAGCACGGCTCCGGCGTCGTCGACCTCGGTCGACCGTACTTCGCCGACGATCATGCCGCGCAGCTTCACGTCGGCCCGCTCGTTGAGCTGCAGGCCGATGGTGGAGGTTCGCACGTCGACCGGGACGTAGTCGACGAACTTCTTGTTGTAGATCGCGTACGTCAGCCAGACGAACAGCAGCAGCAAGGCGAGGAAGGCCACGCCGAGCACCCGTCCTGAGAGGGCTCGGTAGGCCGTGGCCGTCTTGCTGGTGCGATCCATGATCAGCCGGCCAGCCGCACCGTCGTCGTGGTGCCCCAGATGGCCATGGACAGGAACAGGTCGATGACGTTGATGGCGACGATCGAGGTTCGCACCGCCTTGCCGACCGCGACACCGACGCCGGCCGGACCGCCGGTGGCGTGGTAGCCGTGATAGCAGTGGATCAAGATCACGACGACGGCGAAGATCAGCACCTTGCCGAACGACCACAGCACGTCGCCGGGCGGCAGGAACAAGGAGAAGTAGTGGTCGTACGTCCCACTGCTTTGACCGAAGAACCCGGTCACGGTTAATCGGGTGGCGAAGTAGGACGACAGCAACCCCACGACGTAGAGCGGGATGATCGCGATCATGCCGGCGATGATTCGGGTCGTCACCAGGAACGGCAGCGACGGGATCGCCATCACCTCGAGCGCGTCGACCTCCTCGCTGATCCGCATCGCGCCGAGTTGGGCCGTGAAGCCGCAGCCGACGGTGGCCGCCAGCGCGATGCCGGCGACCAGCGGCGCGATCTCCCGGGTGTTGAAGTAGGCCGAGACGAACCCGGAGAACGCCGACGTGCCGATCTGGTTGAGCGCGGCGTAGCCCTGCAGCCCAACCTCGGTGCCGGTGAAGAAGGCCAGCGCGGTGATGACCCCGACGGTGCCCCCGATCACCGCGAGGGCGCCCGATCCCAGCGTGACCTCGGCGAGCAGCCGTAGGACCTCGCGGCGGTAGCGCCGGATCGTCCGCGGCGTCCAGGCGATCGCCTTGGCGTAGAACCTGAGCTCGCGACCGAGGTTGTCCAGCCCGGCCAGCGGTCGCTGATAGGTCGAGCGGAGGGTCGTGCCGATGTCGGCCACGTCAAGCCCCCTTCGGCGGGACGAGCTGGAAGTAGATCGCGCTCATCACGAAGTTGGCGATGAACAGCAGAAGGAAGGCGATGACGACCGACTCGTTGACCGCGTCGCCGACGCCCTTGGGTCCCCCGCCGGCGTTCATGCCCTTGTAGGACGCGACGATCGCCGCGATCATCCCGAACACGAGCGCCTTGGCCATGCCCTGCCAGAGGTCGGGCAACTGGGCGAGCGCGGTGAACGACGCGAGATAGGCCCCCGGAGTGCCGTCCTGCAACACGACGTTGAAGAAGTAGCCGCCCAGCACGCCGACGACGCTCACCAGGCCGTTGAGGAACACCGCGACCACCATCGCCGCCAGCACGCGGGGGACGACGAGCCGCTGGATCGGGTCGATCCCGAGCACCTGCATGGCGTCGAGCTCTTCGCGAATCTTGCGGGCGCCGAGATCGGCCGCGATCGCGGAGCCGCCGGCGCCGGCGATCAGCAGAGCCGTCGCGATCGGCCCGGCCTCCCGGATGACCGCGAGGACGGCCGCCGAGCCCACGAAGGACTGGGCGCCGAACTGGCTGATCAGCCCGCCCACCTGCAGCGCGATCACCGCGCCGAACGGGATCGCGACCAACGCCGTCGGGACGATCGTGACCGACGCGATGAACCACGCCTGCTGGACGAACTCCCGGACCTGGAACGGACGCCGGAACAGCGCGAAGAAGACGTCGAGTCCGAACGCGAACATCGGCCCGGTGGTCGCGACGGGCTTGGTGACCGTGTTGACGCTCATGCGGTGGCGCCGGGGGTCATGACCATGTTCTCGGCGAAGGAGCCAGGAGGCGGGGTGACGCCGTTGCGGCGACACCACTCACCGGCCGCCTGCTGAGTGCGCCGGGGGCGTCCGTCGGAGGGCAGCAGCTGGGGCGGGATCGGTGGGAGCGGCGGCATGTCGACGTGGGACTCGGCGGCGAGCTCGTCGGCGTCCTTCTCCTCGCTCATGCCGATCGGCCCGATCCGCTGGGCGTTGAGGAACTGGGCGACGACCGGCTCCTGGGAGGACAGGAGCATCTCGCGGGGTCCGAACATGGCCAGGTGCCGGTGATAGAGCAGCCCGATGTTGTCCGGCAGCGTACGCGCGGTGTTGACGTCGTGCGTGACGATGAGGAACGTGGCCTCGATCTGCGCGTTGAGGTCGACGAAGAGCTGGTTGATGTAGGCCGTACGAACCGGGTCGAGACCGGAGTCCGGCTCGTCGATCAGCAGGATCTCCGGATCGAGTACGAGGGCGCGGGCGAGACCGGCGCGCTTGCGCATGCCGCCGGAGATCTCGCCGGGGAGCTTGCGCTCGGCGCCGACCAGGCCGACCATCTCCATCTTCTCCATGACGATGCGCCGGATCTCCGACTCCGACTTCTTCGTGTGCTCCCGCAGGGGGAACGCCACGTTGTCGTAGAGGTTCATGGAGCCGAACATGGCGCCGTCCTGGAACAGCACGCCGAACAGCCGTCGCACCTGATAGAGCTCGTGCTCGCGGCAGGTCGCGATGTCGTGGCCCTCGATGTGGATGTGACCGCGGTCGGGCTTGAGGAGTCCGATCAGCGTCTTGAGGAACACCGACTTCCCGGTGCCGGACGGGCCGAGCATGACCGAGATCTCCCCGGCGGGCAGGGTGAGCGTCACGTCACCCCAGATGAGTTGCCGGCCGAAGGACTTGGTCAGCCCATCGACTCTTACCTCGACGCCCACCTGGTCCTCCCTCGACCCACCTGGCCATCGCTTCGGCGGCCACGGCGGGCGAGTCAGTCGGGGCGCGACCTCGAGCCGAGTCGACCGCTCCTGATGCAGCCGCTGCCCACGTTCAACGATTCGCGCCGGGACAAGTTACGGCCCGGAGCCCGGACGTTGCCGGGGAGTAACCCCTGGTGACAACCACTGTGACGAGCAGAACGAAGGGTGGCAGTGGGATGCAGGGTGACAGTGGGCATAAAGAAGGTGACAGTGGGCAA
>JALDXR010000257.1:0-5673 GCA_032154865.1 Nocardioidaceae bacterium | reverse complement strand
CCTCTCGCCCGTCCGACGGGCCCCAAGGTGTGTGGCACATCAGTGCATGCTGACAGGTTCCGTGCGTGCTCAGCCGAATGCCGGGCCGCGAACGCCGCTCAGGGTCGAGCCCTAGCGTCCGCATCGATCTGGCCGCTGAAGACGTCGGCGGCGGCTTCGATACGTAGCCGCTCTAACACCTCGATCTGGGCTCGGGCCCGCTCGATCAAGGCGTCGAGTCGGGCGGCGTCGAGGCGGCTGTCGGTCTCGGCGCGAGCTCGCAGTGTCCGCCACCCGGCGGCCTTGCCTTCGACGCCCAGCCGCATCGCCTCCAGCTCCAGAACGCGACTCAACGGAGACCGTTTGAACAGGCCACCGTTGAGCTTGAGCCGACCGATGCGTTCGGCGGACCACGCCGCCCAGGTCTTGTAGACCCGCGCCGGCACCCCCAACGCCGCCATCACGGCCTCCAAGACACGACGGTCTTCGGCGATCTCCGTGGCCAGCCGCTCGAGGACGGCTGCCTCCGTCCACTCGCGTTCGTTGGCGGCCAGGCGACGAGCCAGATTGCTACCAGCAACCGCTCCCGCCAAATGATCGTTGAGGTAGATACCGAGCAGTTCCTCGTCCTGAGTCGCGTGAGTCATCGCGGGAACGTACCCAAATGTGGCGGAGAACCAACCTGAAGCCGCCGCCTCATTCGCTCAGGCCCGTACGCCCAACCGCGGTCGAACTCGTACTTGGTTAATGTGACTTGGCGGCCCGCTCCATCGAGTCGGTGGTCGCTTATGGCTACGACCCGTCATCGACCACGGTCCGCCATGCAGCTTCTTCGGCCTCGGTGTCGAGGCCAACTATTGCACCGGATGCGTGTCATGGTTGGAACAGAATCTTGATCGCGCCGTCCTGTTTCTTCTGGAACATCTCGTACGCCTGCGGCGCCTCAGCGAGCGGCATCCGGTGGGTGGCGAACGTGTCCACGCCGAGTGGGTCGTCGTCACTGAGCAGAGGCATGATGTCGTCGACCCAGCGGCGTACGTTTGCCTGTCCCATCCGCAACCGGATCTGCTTGTCGAACAACGTCAGCATCGGCATCGGATCGAGCGCACCGCCGTACACCCCGACGACGGAGATCGTGCCCCCGCGGCGGACGATGTCGATCGCCTGATGCAAGGCCGCCAGGCGGTCGACCCCCGCCTTCCCCATGAGGGTCTCGCCTACTCGACTGGGTAAGACGCCCGTCAGCGCTTGGGCCAGCTTCGCGGCGGTAGATCCGTGGGCCTCCATGCCGACCGCGTCGATGACGGAGTCTGGTCCCCGCCCCCCAGTGAGCTCACGAAGAGTCTCGGCGACGTCGTCCTGCTCACGGATGTCGACCACCTCGACACCTCCCGCTGTGGCGCGAGCCAGTCGCTCAGGAACCAGGTCGACTCCGATCACGCGATAGTTGCGGTGTCGAGCGATGCGACACGCCATTTCTCCGATCGGGCCGAGTCCGAGCACGGCCACCGTCCCGCCCGGAGGGATGGCGGCGTACTCGACCGCCTGCCACGCCGTCGGGAGCACATCCGAAAGGTAGACGAACCTGTCGTCGGATGGCCCTTCGGGCACCTTGATTGGTCCGAACTGAGCTTGGGGAACGCGAAGGTACTCCGCCTGCGATCCCGGCACTTCTCCGTAGAGCTTCGTATAGCCGAACAGCGCGGCGCCCATGCCCGTGCCGTGAACCTGGGTGGTTTCGCACTGGGTGTGCAGACCCTGGTCGCACATGAAGCACGTTCCGCAGGCGATCTGGAACGGCACCACCACTCGATCACCGGGCGAGATCGCCTGCACCTCCGATCCGACCTCTTGCACGATGCCCATCGGCTCGTGACCGAGGATGTCGCCGGGCTCCATGAAAGGGCCCATCAGCTCATAGAGATGCAGATCCGAGCCACAGAGACCCGAGGTGGTGATTCGGACGATCGCGTCCGTGGGCTCCTCAATCCGCGGATCAGGAACGGTTTCCACGCGGACGTCTCGCCTCCCGTGCCAGGTCAAGGCCTTCATGGCGCCTCCTCTCGTGGGATCCAGTCAATGGTCAGTACCCGAGATGCCGCTGTGTTCACAGGTCATCCGACACCCTCCGACCCCGTTGCTCGTCCACCGCGGTAACCGATCCCTATGGCGTCGCCGGTCCGTTGTCCCTTACGGGGTGGCCATGGTCTGGGCGGCGTTCTCCTTGAGCGACGCGTTGGACCATCGGAGCTGCCGCAACGTCTGCGGATGGCATCGCTGACTCAGGGCCAGCAGCTCGCGGTCCTTGAGTGCCTGCGCGGTCTGGGCAAGGACCTCCCAGTCGAGGGAGACCCCGGCGGCCATCCGGTGCACCCGGCGAAGGTCGGCGAGCAGCATCAGATCGGCGGCATGATGGCGACCGACGAGTTCCGAGCCTTTCTGCCGCATCTTCGCCAGGAAGCTCGAATCGTCATCCGCCTCGGGATCGAGATCGAGGCCGTAGTCACGGCCGACCCGAGCCAGCTCGCGGACATGTTCCCGGGACCAGTGGGCAAGGTCCCCGGCGAGGTAGAAGATCTCGTGGTCGGCCTTGTGCCGATCCGACATCTGGAGCAAGTGACCGGCGAGATCGTTCTCGGAGCGGTGCAGCTCGCGAATGGCCAGAGCCACCCTGCTCATCGCCGACCTCCCACTGCTTCGACCTCTTCCGAAGCGATCGCGTCGGTCTGTCCGGGTGCGCTATCGACGACCTGGGTGACCGGCTTCGACGCCGTGACGGTGGGGGCTTGCGACGGTCGCCCATTGCCGGAGCGGATTCGTTCCACCCTGGCGGCCCCGCTCTTGAACAACGGCTGTTTCGACGCCGGATCCCAGTCGGTGCGCGTGAGCTCGTTCGCCGCCCGACCGTCGTCAGCCTCGGGTGCGTGCCCGCCGGCGGTGTCCCAGTAGCCGTAGTGGAACGGCAAGAACACGACGCCCGGCCGGATGCCACTGATCCGGGCCTTCGCCTCGACCTGTCCCCTGGGCGTGGCGACTCTCAACAGGTCGTCTTCCTCCCAGCCGTGCTTGCGGGCATCCTCGGGCGCGACCTCGACCCAGACCTCCGGCGCAGCCCGCTGGAGCTCCGGCGCGCGGCCGGTCTTCGTACGAGTATGGAAGTGATAGAGCGTCCGTCCCGTCGTCAGGATGAACGGGTACTCCTCCGACGCCGGCTCGTGCTGCGGCATGAACTCGGCCGCCTTGATCACCGCCTTGCCGTCAGGGTTCATCGCCTTGTACTCCTGCGGCTCGAGCGGTGCACCGGTCACCAGGTCGCGTCCGTAATTCTCGCAGTACGACGGGTCGCTCCAGAACTCGCCGTCAACATAGATGCGCTCGGTACCGTCGGGGTGCTCGTCGTTGACCGGCCATTGGATCCCGCTACCGCCCCTGAGCTTGTCGTAGCTCAATCCCGTGTAGTCGCACGGCCGGCCGGCCGAGCACGCCTTCCACGCCTCGAAGGCGCCCTCGGCATCGGTCCACTTCACCAGGGGCTGGCCGTCCTTGTCCTTGAGGCCCAGTCGGTGCGCATAGTCGATGAAGATGTCCAGATCGGGCCGAGCCTCGCCAGGCGGATCCACGGCCTTCTCCGACAGATGGACAGTCCGGTCGGCGTTGGTGAATGTGCCGGTCTTCTCGCCCCAGGTGGCGGCCGGAAGCACGACGTCGGCGAGCTGTGCCGTTTCGGACAGAAAGATGTCCTGCACCACGAGGAAGAGCCGGTCCTGCGACAAGATCTCCCGGACCCGGGCCAGCTCGGGAAGGGACACCGCCGGATTCGTCCCGCTGACATAAAGGAAGCGGATCGACCCGTCCTCGACGTACCGCATGATCTTCATCAGATGCGTCGGTTGGCTGTAGTGCGGGATCTGCATGTGGTCGATGTTCCACACTCGCCCGAGGTCCTTGACATGCTCCTCGTTCGACCAGTTCCGGAAACCCGGGAGATCTCCGTCGGCGCCACACTCGCGGGTGTTCTGTGCCGTCGGCTGGCCGTTCATCTGGAGAATGCCACAACCGAGTCTCCCGAGCATGCCGCGCACCAGGTGGACGTTGTTGACCTGCACGGCCGCTGCGGTCGCCTGATGCGACTGATAGAAACCCTGGAGCACCGTCGAGAGCAGGCGATCCGCCCGGCCCAGGATCCGGGCCGCCTCGCGGATGTCCTCAGCCGAAACGTCGCAGATGTCGGCGGCCCGCTCCGCCGGCCAGTCCGCCACCTGCATCGTCAGTTCGTCGAACCCCACGGTGTGTCGCGCGACGTAGTCGTGGTCGACCCAGTCGTTGGCCACTATCTCGTGCAGCAACGCGTTCATCAGCGGCACGTTGGTGCCTGGGATCGGCGCCAGATGCACGGTCGCGGCCCGCGCCACCGGGGTCGCACGCGGATCGACACAGATCAGCTTCGGCGGCGTGGAACCCGCGAGCCGATCGAGAATACGACTCCACAACACGGTCTGAGTCTCGGCCACATTGTGGCCATAGAGCGCGATCACATCGGCATCATCGATGTCGGTGTACGAACCCGGCTGCCCGTCACACGCGAAGGACTCCTTCAATGCCTCGGCGGCGGTGGCTGTGCAGAGACGGGTGTTGCCGTCCATGTGATTGGTGCCGATGCCACCGTGACCGATCAGCGCCAGGGTGTAGTACTCCTCCAGGAACAGCTGTCCCGTCGTGTAGAACCCGATCGAGCTCGGACCACGTTCCTCGAGCAGCTGGGTAGTGCGACCAGCGACCGCCTCCATCGCGGTCTCCCAGTCGGTCTCGACCAACTCGCCGGCCCGCCGAATCAGCGGCTTCGTGAGCCGATCGGACGAATTGTTCGCTTGCCAGCCGAACAGGTCCTTCGGATCCAGGCGACCGCGATTGACCCGGTCGACCGCGCGACCCCGCACGCCCACGATGCGGTCGTCCTTGACGGCGATGTCCAGTCCGTCGCCGTTGGAATGCAGGACCGTCGCGGACTGCACCCAAGCGTCCACGTCCTCCTCGGTCAAACCCTCATCGAGCTGCAAGTCGACCCGGACCGGCCACCACTCCCCCGGCCCGTACGGCGTACG
This sequence comes from Nocardioidaceae bacterium, assembly GCA_032154865.1. Taxonomy (GTDB): domain Bacteria; phylum Actinomycetota; class Actinomycetes; order Propionibacteriales; family Nocardioidaceae; genus DATFRX01. The sequence goes on along the minus strand of JALDXR010000257.1, from coordinate 592 downwards.
CGACCCCCACGGCTCCGCGATCCGATCCGTATTCGGCATAGTCCGTCGGTACCCCCGGTGGAATCAGACAAACTCCGGCGACTGTGCCGCTCCGTGCCTTGCGTCAGCGTGAAAAGTCCAGGACAGCAATAGAGGCCTTCGCGACTCCTAGAAACTCTCGAAGAACGGACCAAGCGCGCGAGCATCGCCGGAGCGAAGCAGCCGACCGCCGGCCGGGCTGGTGCACTCGACGACGGCGTACTTGCCGATGCGGCGGGCGACGCAGTGCTCGATCGGCAAGGGACACCAAGACTCGGGAGTGACCGGCGTGGCGGAGATTCATGGCAGGTCGACGGCCTCGTAGTCGCGACTCGCCAGGTCCGCTTTGCGTTGAGCGCGTAAATGCTCATGCCTTAAGCGAATAGTCCGTGTCCACTGCCAGTACGCGGGCATGGAGATCCCAGAGGTGGGGGAAGTTCTCGTAGAGACCCAGCGTGTGAAGACGGAGAAAGACCTGGGACTCCGCGGCCGCACTGACCGGACACCAGGTCCACTCGAAACTGGGCTCGCAGATCAGACCGTAAGCCAGGCACCTGCGCGGCGGCATCTAGCC
>JALDXR010000011.1:0-20211 GCA_032154865.1 Nocardioidaceae bacterium | reverse complement strand
GGAGAGGGCGGCTAAGGCGTCGGCCCGGTCGATACCGGCCCGGAGCAGCACCTCGCGGTCGAACCCGAAGCCGGTCACCGTGGTGCCGGCGAACGACGGACCCAGCCGCCGGAACGCGTCCGGCTTCTGGTCGATGACGGCCACGGTGTGGTTGCGGAGTTCGAGACTACGGGCCAACGTCGAGCCGACCCGGCCACACCCCATGATCACGACGTGCACAGTGACCTTTCCGCGATGACGATGCCAGCACGCCGACGCTACACCCTGGCAGGTCAGGGGGCTGACAGGCGCTAGCATCGCACCACGTGGGCCTCGCCGATTCGGCCAAGCGCGTGCTGCTCGGTCGCAAACTTCGCAGTACGCAGCTGCACGAGACGTTGCTTCCCAAGCGGATCGCGCTGCCCGTGTTCGCCAGCGACGCCCTGTCGAGTGTGGCGTACTCGCCGGACGAGATCTTCCTCATGCTGTCGCTCGCCGGCGTCACGGCCTACACCTTCTCGTGGAAGGTCGCGATCGCGGTCGCCATCGTCATGCTGACCGTGGTCGCGTCCTACCGGCAGAACGTCCAGGCCTACCAGAGCGGCGGCGGCGACTACGAGGTGTCGACGACCAACCTCGGGTCGACTGCAGGGCTCAGTGTCGCCAGCGCGCTCCTGGTCGACTACGTCCTGACGGTCGCGGTGTCGATCGCGTCGGCCGCACAGTACGCCGCGAGCGCGATCAGACCGCTCGAGGGGCATCAGGTGTCGCTCGCCGTGGGGGCGGTGATCTTCCTGGCCGCGATGAACCTGCGTGGGGTACGCGAGTCCGGCACCGCCTTCGCCTTCCCGGCGTACTTCTTCATGATCGCCATCCTCGGCATGGCGCTGGTCGGGTTCATCCGCCACCTGTTCGGCGACCTGCCCGACGCCGAGACCGCGCAGTACGACCTGCTCCCGGAGCCCGGGTTCGAGCAGGGTCTGACCGGGATCGCCGGAGCCTTCCTGCTGCTGCGGGCGTTCGCGTCCGGATGTGCCGCGCTGACCGGGGTCGAGGCCATCAGCAACGGTGTACCGGCGTTTCGCAAGCCCAAGGGGCACAATGCCGCGTCGACCCTCCTGGTGCTCGGCCTCATCGCGGTGACGATGGCGCTGTCGATCGTGGCCCTGGCCAACGCGACCCACGTGCGGGTGGCCGAGGACCCGGCGACCCACCTGATCGGCCCGAACGGCAATCCGGTCGGGCCCGACTATCACCAGGATCCGGTGATCACCCAGATTGCGAACGCCGTCTTCAGCGACTTCGCGATCGGGTTCTACTTCGTGGCGGCCACCACCGGGGTGATCCTGATGCTCGCCGCCAACACGGCGTTCAACGGCTTCCCGGTGCTCGGCTCGATCCTCGCCCGAGACGGCTATCTGCCGCGGCAGCTCGACACGAGGGGCGACCGGCTGGCCTTCAGCAACGGCATCCTCGCACTGGCCGGACTCGCGATCGCCTTGATCGTGGCGTTCGACGCCGAGGTGACGCGGCTCATCCAGCTCTACATCGTCGGTGTGTTCGTGTCGTTCACCGTGAGCCAGACCGGCATGGTGCGACATTGGAACCGCCTGCTGCGCACCGAGACCGACCCCCAGGCGCGCCGCCGGATGATGCGTAGCCGGCTGATCAACGGCTTCGGTCTGTCGGTCACCGGCACGGTGCTGGTCGTCGTCTTGATCACGAAGTTCCTGCACGGCGCCTGGATCGCGATCCTGGCGATGGCGGTGCTCTACGTCCTGATGAAGCGGATCCGCTCCCATTACGACGACGTACGCGACGAGCTGTCCGCGGAGGAGGAGGACTCGGCGCTGCCGTCCCGGGTCCATGCCGTCGTGCTCGTGTCGAAGCTGCACAAACCGACGCTCCGCGCGCTTGCGTACGCCAGAGCCTCCCGGCCGAGCACCCTGGAGGCGATCACGGTCAGCCTCGACCCGGACGCGACGCAGGCGCTCGTCGACGAGTGGGACGCGCGGCGGGTCCCGGTGCCGCTCAAGGTGCTGGGATCGCCGTACCGCGAGGTCACCCGCCCCATCGTCGACTACGTCCGAGGCAAACGCCGCAAGAGCCCACGGGATCTCGTCACGGTCTTCGTCCCCGAGTACGTGGTCGGCCACTGGTGGGAGCAGTTGCTGCACAACCAGAGTGCCCTGCGGCTGAAGACGCGGCTGCGCCTGATGCCGGGCGTGATGGTCACCAGCGTCCCGTACCAGTTGCTCTCGTCGGAGGCCGCCAAGCGGCGCGCGGCCCGCGAGGACCACGCGCCGGGCGAGGTACGCCGTGGAGGTGCCCGGACGGGCCGGGACAGTTAGGAGCCGTCAGCCGGCCTTGCGCCGCAGCGCCCGTACCGACAGAACCGAGAAGACGGCCGCGATGCCGGCCGCCCAGATCAGCGACGTGATGATCGGCTCGGCCTCGGCGCCGGTCACCATGAGACCGCGGCAGGCGTCGGCCAGGACGCTGACCGGGTTGTTCTCGACGATCGGCTGCAGCCAGTCGGGCATCGTGTCGGCGGGTGCGAACACGTTGCTCACGAACGTGATCGGGAAGAGCGCGGTGAAGCCGAACAACTGGACGTGCTCGGGGTCCTTCGACACGACGCCGACCAGCACCGACACCCAGGAGAACGCCAGCGCGAACACCAGCACCAGGAGGACCGCGCCGAGCAGCCCGAACACCGACGTCTCGACCCGGAAGCCGAGCACGTAGCCGACGCCGAGGAGCAGCGCGAACGACCACGCCTGCTTGACCATGTCGGCGGTGATCCGGCCGGCCAGCGGCGCCCAACGAGCGATCGGCAACGAGCGCAGCCGGTCGAAGACGCCCTTGGTGATGTCGGTGTTGAGGCCCATCCCGACATACATCGTGACGAAGAACATGTTCATCACGATCAGGCCGGGCAGCGTCAGGGTCAGGTAGTCGGCCGGCGAGCCGCCGATCGCGCCGCCGAAAACGTACGTGAACAGCAGCACGAAAAGGATCGGCTGGAAGCTGAAGTCGCCGAGCTCCCACGGGTTGTGCCGGATCTGGACGAGTGTGCGCCAGGCGAGGGTCATCGACTGCCGGAAGCCCTGGACCGGGCTGACCCGGGACGGCAGGTCGCGGGGGATCGGATCCACGCTCACGGTGGTCATCGCACGGCCTCCTCGGCCTCGGCCTCGTCATGCTCCTCGGCCGGATGGCCGGTGAGGGAGAGGAACACCTCGTTGAGACTGGCGCTCCGGAGCGACAGCTCGGTGATGACGATGCCGGCGTCGTCGAGCCGCCGGACCACGGCGGGAAGCACCGCCGGATCCACCACCGGTGCGGTGACCAGTCCGCCCTCCACGTCGGGCGTGGAGTGCGTCAGCTCGCCGACCACGGACACCGCGGTCGAGACGTCGGACGCCTCGGCGGGCCGCACGTTGAGGCACTGGGCACCGGTCTTGGCCTTGAGCTCGTCCGGCGTGCCGGTGGCGATCACCCGGCCGTGGTCGATGACGACGATGTCGTCGGCGAGCTCGTCGGCCTCCTCGAGATATTGGGTGGTGAGCAGGACGGTGACGCCGCTGGCCACCATGGTGCGGATCAAGCCCCACAGCTGCAGCCGGGCCCGCGGGTCGAGTCCGGTCGTGGGCTCGTCGAGATAGAGCATCCGGGGGCGGCCGACGATGGATGCCGCCAAGTCCAGCCGGCGCCGCATGCCGCCGGAGTAGGTCTTCGCCGCCCGGTCGGCCGCGTCGTCGAGACCGAAGTCGGTCAGCAACTCCGCTGCCCGGGCCTTGGCGGCTTCCTTCGGGATGCCGAGCAGCCGGCCGATGAGCAGCAGGTTTTCGGTGCCGGTCAGCATCTCGTCGACCCCGGCGTACTGCCCGGTGAGGCCGATCAGCTGGCGGACCTGGTGGGCGTCGCGGATGACGTCGTAACCCCCGACGGTGGCCTGGCCGGCGTCGGGGCGGATGAGTGTGGACAGCACGCGCACGGCGGTCGTCTTGCCGGCGCCGTTGGGACCGAGGAGGCCGAGCACGCTGCCGGTGCGGACCTCCAGATCGATGCCGTCGAGCGCTTTGGTCTCGCCGAAGTGTTTCACCAAACCTTCGGCGCGGATCGCCAGATCCATCGGAGATGCTCCTGTCTCGAAATTCGGGCTAGTTCGTAGTGGTATCGCAGACCACCGACAGTCGCGGGTGTGACCTGGGCAACGCCGCGGTAGCGGGCAGCATTCCACCCCGGCCGGGCAGTTCGCCAGCGAATTCGCCGATGGTCAGGTGCCGTCACGGGTACAGACTCGGGATCCGACCGAAACTCATCGGACACCTCGTGTATCTTGACATCAAGACACCTTGGAGGGGTTTCAATGGCGACCGGAAGCGTGGACACGTTCGGATCAGGGTCGACCTTGAAGGTCGGCGGTCAGGCGTACGAGATCTATCGGCTGGATGCGGTGCGAGGTGACGGCCTCGACGTCGACTCGTTGCCCTACAGCCTGAAGATCTTGCTCGAGAACCTGCTGCGGACCGAAGATGGCGCCAACATCACCGAGGCGGACATCCGGGCGCTGGCCGGCTGGGACCCGAGCGCCGAGCCCAGCACCGAGATCCAGTTCACCCCGGCCCGGGTGATCATGCAGGACTTCACCGGAGTGCCGTGCGTCGTTGACCTGGCCACCATGAGAGAGGCGATGGCCGACCTCGGCGGCGATCCGGAGAGGATCAACCCGCTGGCGCCCGCCGAGTTGGTCATCGACCACTCCGTCATCGCCGACGTCTTCGGCAGCACCGATGCGTTCCGGCGCAATGTCGAGATCGAGTATCAGCGCAACCGCGAGCGCTACCAGTTCCTGCGTTGGGGACAGGGCGCGTTCTCCGATTTCAAGGTCGTCCCGCCGGGCACCGGGATCGTCCACCAGGTCAACATCGAGCACCTTGCCCGGGTGATATTCACCCGCGACGGCGTCGCCTATCCGGACACCCTCGTCGGCACCGACTCGCACACCACCATGGTCAACGGCCTCGGCGTCGTGGGCTGGGGCGTCGGCGGCATCGAAGCCGAGGCGGCGATGCTCGGCCAGCCGGTGTCGATGCTGATCCCGCGCGTCGTCGGCTTCAAGCTGTCCGGCGAGCTCCCCGAGGGCGCGACCGCGACCGACCTGGTGCTCACCATCACCGAGATGCTGCGCAAGCACGGCGCGGTCGGGAAGTTCGTCGAGTTCTTCGGCCCCGGCGTCAGTTCTGTCCCGCTGGCCAACCGGGCCACGATCGGCAACATGAGCCCGGAGTACGGCTCGACCATCGCGGTGTTCCCGATCGACGCCGAGACCGTGTCGTACCTCCGGCTCACCGGCCGCGACGAGGAGCAGATCGCGCTGGTCGAGGCGTACGCAAAGGAGCAAGGGCTCTGGCACGATCCCGACGCGGAGCCGCGCTACTCCGACCATCTCGAGCTCGACCTGTCGACGGTCGTGCCGTCCATCGCCGGTCCCAAGCGCCCGCAGGACCGGGTGTCGCTGGCCGACGCGAAGCCGGCCTTCCGAGGAGCACTCCCGGACTTCGTCGGCGACGGGGAGAAGGCCGAGGAGAAGGGCTACGATGAGGCGGAGGCCGAGTCGTTCCCCGCGTCCGACGTGCCGGCGTTCAGCGGCGACAACGGTGCGCCGCCGCCTCGTGAGTACGTCTCGGCGGCGCCGGCGGACGGCGGGCGGCCGAGCAAGCCGACGCCGGTCACACTGGCCGACGGCACGACCTGCGAGCTCGACCACGGCGCGGTCGTCATCGCGGCGATCACCTCGTGCACCAACACGTCCAACCCGAGCGTCATGGTCGGGGCGGCGCTGCTCGCCAAGAACGCCGTCGATCGCGGCCTGAACCGCAAGCCGTGGGTCAAGACGACGCTGGCGCCCGGCTCCAAGGTGGTCATGGACTACTACGACCGGGCCGGGCTCACGCCGTACCTCGAGAAGCTCGGCTTCAACCTGGTCGGCTACGGCTGCACCACCTGCATCGGCAACTCCGGCCCGCTGATCCCCGAGGTGAGCAAGGCGGTCAACGACGCGGACCTGTCGGTCGTGTCGGTGCTGTCCGGCAACCGCAACTTCGAGGGCCGGATCAATCCCGACGTGAAAATGAACTACCTCGCCTCGCCGCCGCTAGTCGTCGCGTACGCCCTGGCCGGGTCCATGGACGTGGACCTGATGACCGAGCCGCTGGGCCAGGACGCCCAGGGCGACGACGTGTTCCTGCGGGATCTGTGGCCGAGCCCGGCCGAGGTCGAGGAGGTCGTCGGATCGGCGCTCGCGTCGGAGATGTTCACGTCCGGCTACACCGACGTCTTCGCCGGCGACGACGAGTGGCGCTCGCTGCACACGCCGACCGGCGACATCTTCGAGTGGGAGGACGACTCCACCTACGTGCGGAAGCCGCCGTACTTCGAGGGCATGACGGCCGAGCCGGCACCACTACATGACATCCATGGCGCGCGTGTTCTCGCCAAGCTCGGTGACTCGGTGACGACGGACCACATCTCACCGGCCGGGGCGATCAAGAAGGACTCGCCGGCCGGGATCTACCTCACCGAGCACGGCGTCGAGCAGCGTCACTTCAATTCCTACGGCTCGCGGCGGGGCAACCACGAGGTGATGATCCGCGGGACGTTCGCCAACATCCGGCTGCGCAATCAGCTCGCGCCGGGCACCGAGGGCGGCTTCACACGGGACTTCACTCAGTCGGACGGGCCGGTGACGACGATCTACGACGCGGCCCAGGCCTATGCCGCCGCCGAGACGCCGCTGGTCATCCTGGCCGGCAAGGAGTACGGCTCCGGCTCGTCTCGCGACTGGGCCGCCAAGGGCACCGCGCTGCTCGGCGTACGAGCGGTGATCGCCGAGTCCTACGAGCGAATCCACCGGTCGAACCTGATCGGCATGGGCGTGCTGCCGTTGCAGTACCCCGAGGGCGAGAGCGCCGAGTCGCTGGGCCTCACCGGGAAGGAGACGTTCGAGATCAGCGGCATCGAGGCACTCGACGAGGAGACGACCCCGCGGACCGTACGCGTGCGTGCGGGCGACGTGGAGTTCGACGCCGTGGTCCGGATCGACACCCCCGGCGAGGCCGCGTACTACCGCAACGGCGGCATCATGCCGTACGTCCTGCGCTCGCTGCTGACCGACTAGCGGGCCGGGATCGGGTTGCTGGACGTCTCGGCTGGGGTGCTGCTGGTCCTGGCGGTGTCGGTGACCGTCGGCGCGATCGTGCAAGGCAGCGTGGGCCTCGGCCTCGGTCTCGTCGCCGCGCCGGTCACCGCGCTCATCGCGCCGTCGCTGATGCCCGGCCTGATGCTGTGGCTCGCGGTCGGGCTGCCCATGGTGACGCTGCTGCACGACCGCCGCGGCGTGGACTGGCGCGGGCTCGCGTGGGCGCTGCCGGCCCGGGTGCCGGGGACCGTCGTGGGTGTGGTCGTGGTCGCCTGGCTCGCCGACCGCACCCTCGGCATCGTCGTCGGGGTGATGGTGCTGATCGCGGTCGGGCTCACGCTCTGGACGATTCGAGTACCGGTCAACCGGCGGACGCTCGTCACCGCGGGCTGTGTCTCCGGCGTCACCGGCACGGCGACGTCGATCGGCGGGCCGCCACTCGCGTTGCTCTACCAGCATCGTCCCGGCCCGCAGGTCCGGTCGACGCTCGCCGTCTACTTCGCCGTCGGGGCGTCGCTCAGCCTGGTCGGGCTCGCACTCGGCGGTGCGCTCCACGTGCGTGATCTCGCCCTGGCCGCAGTGCTGGCGCCGTTCCTGCTGGTGGGCTTCGCCGCCGCCGGACCGGTGCGGGCCCGGATCGACGTCGGCCACACCCGGACCGCCGTACTCGCCGTCTGCGCCGCCTCGGCGATCGCGTTGCTCGTACGCAGCGTCGTCGGCTGATTGACGGGCCGTCGGCGTCGTCGCCTAGAGTCCGCCACGTGTCGAGTACGCCGGAGCTGACTCCCGAACGTGAGAAGGTCGCCGACGCTCTGATCCGAGCGATCGCCGGTCCGGACGCCGCGCTGCGGCCCGACCAGACGACCGCCGTCGCGGCGCTGTGTGAGCCCGCCGCCCGCGCGCTCGTGGTCCAGGCCACCGGCTGGGGCAAGTCCGCGGTCTACTGGGCCGCCACGGCCATCCGGCGGGCCGAGGGGGCCGGACCGACGCTTGTCGTGTCGCCACTCCTGTCCCTGATGCGCGACCAGGTGGCGGCGGCCGGGCGGGCCGGGCTGCACGCGGCGACGCTCAACTCCAGCAACATCGACGCCTGGTCGGCGATCGAGGCCGACCTGCTGGGCGATCGGGTCGACGTGCTGCTGGTGTCGCCGGAGCGGCTGGCCAATCCGGGCTTCGGCCGCCGGGTCCTCGATGCTCTCGCCGGCCGGATCGGCCTGCTCGTGATCGACGAGGCGCACGCGGTGTCGGACTGGGGTCACGACTTCCGGCCGGACTATCGCCGGGTGTCCGACGTGTTGCGGCAGCTCAACCCGGACACGCCGGTCCTCGCGACCACGGCGACCGCCAACGCCCGCGTCACGGACGACGTCGCTCGGCAGCTGGGGGAGTCGACCCTCGTGCTGCGTGGCCCGCTGGCCCGGCCGAGCCTGCAGCTCGCCGTGGTCGAGAGCTTGTCGCCGCTGGATCGGTTCGCCTGGGTGGTCGACCAGCTGCCGGCGTTGCCGGGCTCCGGCATCGTCTACACCCTGACCGTCTCGGACGCGCAACGACTGGCCGCGGTCATCGGCGAGATCCATGGGACCGAGGCTCCGGTCGCGGCGTACACCGGGGGACTGGACGGCGCCGAGCGGGAGAAGCTCGAGGACGCCTTGCGGGCCAACGAGCTGAAGGCGCTGGTCGCGACGTCGGCGCTCGGGATGGGCTACGACAAGCCCGACCTCGGTTTCGTCGTCCATGTCGGCTCGCCGCCGTCGCCGGTGTCCTACTACCAGCAGGTCGGCCGGGCCGGACGTGGCATCGACCGGGCGCTGGTCACCTTGCTGCCGTCGGATGCCGACGTCGGCGTGTGGGACTACTTCGCCACGGCCACCATCCCCGACCCGGAGCAGGTGCATCGTCTGCTGCGCGGGCTCGCGGCCTACTCCGAGGACGAGGTGGCGACCGTGCCGGCGCTCGAGGCCGAGACCGGGCTGCGGCGCACCCGGGTCGAGCTGATGCTCAAGCAGCTCGCCGTCGAGGGAGTCGTCGAACGGGTCGAGCGAGGCTGGGTGCTCGGCGCCGCCGAATGGGACTACGACGCGGAGCACTACGACGGGATCGTTGAAGTGCGTCGGCGCGAGGCCGACATCATGCGGGCCTACACGCGAGGCGACCGGTGTCTGATGCGGCTGCTCCAGGAGTCGCTCGACGATCCCACCGCGGCGGAGTGCGGACGCTGCTCGGTCTGCCTCGGCACGCTGCCGGAGCCGCTGTCGGCGACGCCCGAGACATCGACGATCGCCGCGGTAGCCCGCCGGCTCCGGGGCGAGACCCACGTCCTCGAGCCACGCAAGATGTGGCCGGGCGGTGCGTTCGGCGCCCGGGGGAGGATCCCGGCCGAGCTGATGGCCGAGCCGGGGCGCACGATCGTGTACGCCGACGCGCCGGAGTGGCGGGAGCTGGCGCGCACCGTACTCGCCCGCGATGGTCTGGCACCGGAGGAGCTGACCGCCGCGTGCGTCGAGACGCTCGCGAAATGGCGGGCCGACTGGTCGCGCCGGCCGGATGTCGTCGTCGGACTGTCGGTCGCGGGCTGCCCGGCGCTGACCGAAAGCGTCGTGGAGCACATCGCGTCAGTGGGTCGGCTACGTCGGACCGACGTGATCGCGCCCGAAGCCGCCGACCCGACCGAGCTGTCGTCGGCCGAGGAAGCCCGGCTGTGGCGCGACTCCCTCTCGATCGAGCCGGAGGTCGCGGCAGCGGTCGCGGATGGGGCAGTGTTGCTGGTCGTCGACGCGACGTCCTCGCTGTGGCCGATCACGGTCGCGGCCGCCAAGCTTCGCGAGGCCGGTGCGGCGGTGGTGCTCCCGCTCCTCCTGCACCGTCGGCCGTGAGTCAGTCGGCGATGATGTCCCGGTGACGATCCACCCCGATCACCCGTTCCTCACCCCCGAGCCGGATCGCAATCCGGTGCGGCGGCTGCGCGGCCGGCTGGCTTCGCCGGTCACGCTGTGGACCTCCCATGACGCCGGATCCGCTCCGGTCGGGCTGACCGTGTCGTCGATGCTCGTGGCCGACGGCGACCCGGCGAAGCTGCTGGCCCTGCTCGACCCGGATTCCGATCTCTGGGATGCGCTGGTCGCGTCCCGGCAGGCGGCCGTCCAGGTGCTCGGCTGGCAGCATCGAGGGCTGGCCGACGCGTTCGCCGGCGCGGCACCGGCGCCCGGCGGTGCCTTCCGGATGGCGGAGTGGTCGGAGACGCCGTGGGGTCCGGTGCTGACCGACACCAGTGCCTGGGCCGGCGTCCGGCTGGTCGACGCCGAGCCCCGCCAGGTCGGCTGGGCAGTCGCAGCCGAGGCGGTCATCGAACGGGTCGAGGTGGGCGACGACTATCCGCCGTTGCTCCATCGGCGAGGGCGTTACGGCCGGCTGGCGGAGCCCACGTGACCCGTCCGTACACGCTCGAGCAGCTCCGCCGGGCGACGCTGCGACGGCAGTTCCCCCGGGTGCGCGGACGGGGTCGGGACGCGGTCGCCGAAGTGGTACGCCGGGTCGGGCCGATCCAGTCGCAGGCACCGCGGGCGCCGTTCCTCGGGGTCGCCGCCCGACTGCCTGGCGTGTCGCACGACGCGATCGCCGCGGCCTTCGAGGACCACGCCATCGTCAAGGGCTCCAACATCCGCGGCACCGTGCACGCCTGCGTACGCGAGCAGTTTCCGCTGCTGGACGCGGTCACTCGCCGGACTCTGGAGCGGTCCTGGCGCAACATCCTGCGGCTGCGGCATCGTGACGTGGCCGAGCTGCGAGCCGAGATCGAGCGGTGGATCGGCGACGACTGGCGCCTCGAGTCCGACCTGACCGAGCACATGACGTCGTGGCTGGCGGCCAACGAGTCGGACGAGTCCGCGACGGCGTCGAAGGAGTCGTCGGCCCGGTTCCTGCTCCGCGGCTACAGTGCGCTGATCCGGCGCCCGTCGAACGGCGCGTGGGAGAAGCGGAGCCCTTGGTTGCTGCATCATGCGCCGCCACTCCTCGGGACCGAGCCGGTCGACGCCGACGCGGCGCTGGAGGCGCTGGCCCGGGTCCACATCGGCGCCTTCGGCCCGTCGACCCGCGACGACATCGCCTGGTGGTCCGGCGAGGGCCTCACCCGGGTCGACGCCGCCATCGGCCGGCTCGGGGCCGAGGTCGTCGCCCGGCCGGGCCCCGGCGACGCGACCTACTTCGATCTCGCTGACCCACCGGGCGGCGGCCATCCCGATCCCGGGCTCCGGCTGCTGCCGGAGTACGACGCGCTCGTTCTCGGCTACCACCCGAAGGGCCGGACCCGGTTCCTCGATGCAACGCATGCCGAGTCGATCTGGAACCGGGCGAACGGTGTCTTCTCGGCCGCCGTCCTGTACGACCGGAGGCTGGTAGCCCTGTGGCGTCTGGTCGGAGCCGGTCGGCGGCGCGACTTCGAGGCGTGGCCGCTGCCCGGCGAGCCGCTCCCACCCGAGGCGGCCTTCGCCGGCCCGGTCGAGGGGCTGGCCCGTGCGATGGACGTGGAGATTGGCGAGCTGCGCCTGACGGCGGGGGAGTGACGGGAGCCTGGGCTACGCCTCGAGTACGGCTCGCAGCCGCTTCGCGTACTCCGCCGCCTCGGCGTCGTCGGCGTACTTCGTGCGGGGCCAGAAGAAGCCGCGCAGACCGTCCTTGCGCCGGCGCGGGACGACATGGACGTGCAGATGCGGCACGCTCTGGCTGATGACGTTGTTCAGCGCGACGAACGACCCCTGCGCCTCGTAGGCGTCGAGGACCGCCGCGCTCACCCGCTGCACGGCGCCGAACAGCGGTGTCAGCAGGTCGGCCGGCAGGTCGGCGAGCGTCTCGAAGTGCTGCCGCGGCACCAGCAGCACGTGCCCCTTGAAGACCGGCCGGGCGTCGAGGAACCCGACCACGTCCTCGGTGTCCAGCACGTGATGGGCCGGGCGCTCACCGGCGACGATCTGGCAGAACAGACAGTCCACGACACGGCACCCTAGATGACGAGGTTCGGTGTCCGCCGGGCCCACGACATAGACTCGCTTGATCGCAACGCTGTAGGCGGGCGCCCGCGCGGACCCCCCGCCGGGCTGAGGAGGTCGGAGCGAGATGGGGCTGCTCGAACAGATCAATGAGCCGCGCGACCTGCGCGATCTCACGGCGAGCCAGCTCGACGACCTCGCCGCCGAGCTCCGCCAGCGCGTCATCGACTCCGTCGCCGTCAACGGCGGCCATCTCGGACCCAACCTCGGCGTCGTCGAGCTCACCCTGGCGATCCATCGGGTCTTCGACTCGCCGTACGACCGGGTCCTGTTCGACATCGGCCACCAGGCGTACGTCCACAAGATGCTGACCGGACGGGCCGACGACTTCGCCCGGCTCCGCAAGAAGGGCGGCGTGTCGGGCTACCCCAGTCAGGTCGAGTCGGAGCACGACGTCATCGAGAACTCCCACGCGTCCACCGGCCTCTCCTACGCCGACGGGCTGGCCAAGGCGTACGCGCTGCGTGGCGAGGACCGCTACGTCATCGCGATCATCGGCGACGGCGCCCTGACCGGCGGCATGGCGTGGGAGGCGCTCAACAACATCGCCGCCAACAAGGACCGGCGGCTGATCATCGTGGTCAACGACAACGGCCGTTCCTACCAGCCGACGATCGGCGGCCTCGCCCATCATCTCGATGCGCTGCGTACCCACCCTCGATACGAGGAGATGCTTGAGCAGATCAAGGAGCGCGTGAACCGGATCAAGATGGTCGGTCCGCCGGCCTACGACGCGCTGCACGCGATCAAGAAGGGGCTCAAGGACGCACTCGCACCCCAGGGGCTGTTCGAGGACCTGGGACTCAAATACCTCGGCCCGTTCGACGGGCACGACCGGACGACGGTCGAACAGGCGCTGATCCAGGCCAAGAACTTCGGCGGTCCGGTGCTGGTGCACGTGCTGACGACCAAGGGCAAGGGCTACGACATCGCGGTCCGCAACGACAACGACCAGATGCACCAGTCCCATCCGTTCGACCCGGCGACCGGAGCGGCACTCGCCACGCCGCCCCGCGGCTGGACCTCGGTCTTCCGGGACGAGGTCGTACGGCTCGGCGAGGAGCGCGACGACCTGGTCGCCGTCACCGCCGCCATGCTCTATCCGACCGGCCTCGACGCGTTCGCGGAGCGGTTCCCGGACCGCTGCTTCGACGTCGGGATCGCTGAGCAGCACGCGGTCACGAGTGCGGCCGGGCTGGCGATCGGCGGCTTCCATCCGATCGTCGCGGTCTACTCCACGTTCCTCAACCGGGCGTTCGACCAGTTGCTGCTGGACGTCGCGCTGCATCGATGCGGCGTGACCTTCGTGCTCGACCGTGCCGGCGTCACGGGCGAGGACGGGCCGAGCCACAACGGGATGTGGGACCTGTCGCTGCTCGGCATGGTCCCCGGTCTGCGGCTGGCCGCCCCCCGCGACGGCACGCGACTGCGCGAGCTGCTCCGCGAGGCGGTCGCCGTCGACGACGGACCGACCGTGCTGCGCTTCCCCAAGGGAGCGGTGTGCGAGGACATCGCCGCGATCGAGCAGGTCGGCGGCGTCGACGTCCTCGCCCGAGACGGCGGCCATGACGTACTCATCATCGGAGTGGGTTCGATGGCCGGTCCGGCCGTCGACGCCGCCGCCAAGCTGCAGGTCGAGGGCACCGGTGCGACCGTCGTGGACCCGCGGTGGGCACTCCCGATCGCTCCCGAGCTGATCGACCTCGCGCGCCAGCACCTGCTGGTCGTCACCGTCGAGGACAGCGGCCGGGCCGGCGGCTTCGGGACCGCGCTGAGCCTCGCGCTCGCCGATGCCGGGGTGTCGACGCCGGTCGCGGTGCGCGGCATCCCCCAACGCTTCCTCGATCACGACAAGCGGGACGCGATCTGTGAGGAGATCGGCCTCACGGCGGACAAGCTGGCCCACGACATCCGGCTCCGGCTGGCCGCTCTCTAGCGCCGAGGGCATCGGTCACCGATCCGGCCTCGACACAACCCGGCACTCCTGACAGTGTCGTAGCGTTCCGCAATTCGCCGGTTCGACCCGCGTAGGGCCCGCCGCCGTGGGTACGGAGACCGGCGAGGAGGTCGCGATGAGCCTGCTACGCACCAAGTCCATCGAGCAGTCGATCGAAGACACCACCGATCCGGAACACCAGTTACGCAAGGATCTCGGCCCTCTCGACCTGATCGTCTTCGGAGTCGGCGTCATGATCGGCGCCGGCATCTTCGTCCTCACCGGACAGCAGGCCGGCGCCAGTGCCGGCCCGGCGGTCGCCATCTCGTTCCTCGTCGCCGGCTTCGCGTGTGCGCTCGCGGCGCTGTGCTACGCCGAGTTCGCGTCGACCGTGCCGGTCGCGGGCAGCGCGTACACGTTCTCGTACGCGACCTTCGGCGAGCTGATCGCCTGGATCATCGGGTGGGACCTGATCCTCGAGTTCACCGTGGCGGCGGCCGCGTTGGCCGTGGGGTTCTCGGGCTACCTCAACAGCCTGCTGGACGGTACGGCGTTCGAGCTGCCGGCGTCGCTCCAGAGCGTCTCGACGTCGGCCAACCCGGACGGCGTGGTCGACCTGTCGGCGATCGTGATCTCGCTGATCGTCATGGGCATCCTGATCGGCGGCATCAAGCTGTCCAGCTGGTTCAACCAGTTGGTCGTCGCGATCAAGCTGACCGTGATCGGCATCGTGATCGTCGGCGGCATCGGCTACGTCACCGCGGACAACTACCGGCCGTTCATCCCGCCGTCCGAGGGCACCGCCGGCGGCACCGGCAGCTGGCTCGACGTACCACTGATCCAGACTCTGCTGGGCTATGAGCCGTCCGTCTACGGCTGGGCCGGCATCTTCAGTGCCGCGGCCATCGTCTTCTTCGCGTTCATCGGGTTCGACATCGTCGCCACCACCGCCGAGGAGGCGCGGCGTCCGCAACGCGACATCCCGATCGGCATCCTCGGCTCACTGGTGATCGTGACGGTCCTCTACATGGCGGTCAGCCTGATCATCACCGGCATGCAGGACTTCCGAGACATCGATCCCAACGATGCGGCACCGGTCGCGACCGCCTTCGAGTCTCACGGTCTCGACTGGATGAGCGACGTCATCTCGGTCGGCGCGTGCATCGGACTGACGGTCGTGGTCATGATTCTGATGCTCGGCCAGACCCGGGTCGGCTTCGCGATGGGCCGCGACGGGCTGTTGCCGACCTGGCTCGCCAGGGTCCACCCGACCTTCGGCACGCCGTTCCGGATCACGCTGATCACCGGCGTCGCCGTCGCCGCCATCTCGGGCTTCGTCGAGCTCGGCACCCTGGTCGACCTGGTCAGCATCGGCACCCTGTTCGCCTTCGCGCTGGTGAGCGCCGGCGTGCTCGTGCTGCGTCGGACCAGGCCTGACCTGCCGCGCGGCTTCCGGGTGCCGGCGGCTCCGGTCGTCGCCGTGCTGTCCGTGCTGGCGTGCGTCTACCTGATGCTGAACCTGATCGGCGAGACCTGGGTACGGTTCGTCGTCTGGCTCGCGCTCGGCTTCGTCATCTACTTCGGGTACGGGAGACGCCACAGCCGGCTGGCGAAGGCGGACCGCGAGGTCCAAGCTCGCCAGCCGACCGGGTGACCGCGAAACGGCACTAGCTCGGGGCGTCTGCCGCGCTGTTCGCAGGTCATTCCGGGCCATCTCTCGCCATCGTCAGGGTGACGTCAGGTGGTTGTCAGTGTTCATCACCTGCCCAGAACGCCGAGAGTGAAGCTTCGCCCCCGTGGGCCTGTGTTTCGCCTGGACTCAATCTGCCGGGCGGGGGGTTCGCCTCGAGGGCTGTTCCTTTCGACAGCAGAGTTCGACCTGGAGGCAACATGGGCACGACGACCGATACGGCGCCGGCCGGCGGTGAGGAGCTGGCTGGGCTCCGGGAGCCAACGATCGGTCCCAACGACGCTCGCTACGACGAGGCGCGCAAGGTCTACAACGCGATGATCGACCGACGGCCGGCCCTGATCGCACGGGCTGCGGACGCGGACGAGGTCGCGCAAGTCGTCAACTACGCCCGCGAGCATGGCCAGCTGCTGGCCGTTCGCGGTGGCGGTCACAACGGCGCCGGTCTCGGAACCGTCGACGACGGCGTGGTCCTCGACCTCTCGTCGATGCGGGACGTCACCGTCGACCCGGTGGCCAGGACCGTACGCGTGGGTGGCGGCGCCACCTGGGGCGAGGTCGACCGGGCCACCAACCCGCACGGCCTCGCGACTCCGAGCGGCATCATCTCGACCACCGGCGTCGGCGGGCTCACCCTCGGCGGCGGAATCGGCCACCTGACCCGCAACTGCGGCTTGGCAATCGACAACCTGCTCGAGGCCGAGATGGTGCTGGCCAACGGCGAGCAGGTCCGCGTGAACGCGGACGAGCACCCTGACCTTTACTGGGCGATCCGCGGTGGCGGCGGCAACTTCGGAGTAGTGACCTCCTTCCTGTTCAGACTCCACGATGTTGGCGTCGTCGCCGCGGGTCCGACCTTCTGGGCCGTGGACCAGAGCCCCGAGGTGTTGTCGGCCTACCGCGAGTTCATCGGCGGCGCGCCGCGTGAGCTCAACGGCTTCTTCGCCTACGCCCAGGTCCCGCCCGCACCGCCGTTCCCTGAGGAACTTCACCTGCGGCCGGTCTGTGGTGTGGTCTGGTGCTACGTCGGCAATGAGGACGACGCCGCGAAGGCGATGGCGCCGCTGCTCAGCAGCCTGCCGGAGCCGCTGCTGCACGGCGTTCAGGCGATGCCGCACTCCGATCTCCAGGGCGCGTTCGACGGGATCTACCCGCCCGGTGACCAGTGGTACTGGCGGGCCGATTTCGTCAAGACCATTCCCGACGCGGCGGTCGCGGAGCACGCCGACTACGGCTCTCGCCTGCCGACCTGGAAGTCGACCATGCACATGTATCCGATCGACGGCGCCGCCCACGACGTCGCCCCGGAGGACACGGCATGGCGCTACCGGGACGCCAACTGGGGTTCGGTCTTCGTCGGCGTCGACTCGGATCCGGCCAACGCCGACATGATCCGGAACTGGACCATCGACTACTTCGAGGCGCTGCACCCGTACTCGGCCGGCGGCGCCTACGTCAACATGATGATGGACGAGGGGCAGGAGCGGGTCCGGGCCAGCTATGGCGACAACTACGACCGGCTGACCCAGGTCAAGGCGACCTACGACCCCGAGAACCTGTTCAGGGTCAACCAGAACATCGAGCCGCAGGCCTAGCCGGCACCGGGCGATGGGGTCGATGTCGGCTTCATCGCCCGGTAGCTGCGGCGTACGTCGTCGGGCATCCGCTCGATCGCGTACCGGAGCATGGTGCGCGGCATCAGCGGCGCGTACTGGTCGAGGTAGCGCCGCAGCTCGTCCTCGTCGACCCGCTTGCCGGCCTCTCGCAGCATCCAGCCGGCCGCCTTGTGGATCAGGTCGTGCGGATCGTCGAGGACCTGGGTCGCCAGCGTATAGGTGTCGGCCGTCTGCCCGGTGTAGATGAACCGGTGGGTGGTGACGAGGGCGATCCGGCGCCGCCACACCGACTCGGACCGGATCCAGCCGTAGAGCGGCGCCCGGTCCCGGTCGAGGAGGTAGCCGCCGACCACCTGCGGTGCGCTGCAGTCGACCAGGTCCCAGTTGTCGACGTGGTCGAGATGCTCGACGTAGGTGTCGTAGACCCTGGTCAGCCAGGCGTCGTCGCTGGCACTTCGCGCCCGCACGGCGTACTCCGCGAGGATCACCAGGCAGCCGAGCCGGTGCTCGTGGATCGGGCTGGTGAGGCCGGGAGACAGCGCGGCGGGGGACAGTGGCGCCCGGACGTACGGCCTGACCAGCTGCCGTAACCGGGACAGTTTGACCCCGACGAATCGATCGCCTTCGGCGTAGCCGCCGGGCCGGGTCTGGAAGTAGCCGGCCAACTGGGTGGCGACCGACGGCTCGCCCTCGGCGTCGATCTGCGCCAGCAGCTCGGCCACGCGATCGCCGTCTCGCATGGCGTCAGCGTAGGGCAATGGAATGGCCACCCCACCCTTCGGCGTTGGACCAAGGGTCATGAGATGGAATCGTCGTTCCCACGAATCAGACGGCCCGCCTGAGACCACTCCCACGCCGGTCCGCCGGCCGATCGTGCACCCGCTCGTCCACGTCGTCGACGAGATCCCGGAGCTGGCCGAGGGTGAGCGGCCGGTGCTGATCCACGCGCTCGACGGCTTCCTGTCAGCCGGCCAGGCGGATCAGCTCGCGGCGCGGCATCTGGTGGCGAGCAGCGGCGGCCGCGTCGTGGCGAGCTTCGACCTCGACCAGATGTACGACTACCGGGCCCGCCGTCCCGGCCTCGTCTTCGACCGCGATCACTACGCCAACTACGACGCCCCGCGGTTGCTGGTGCGGCTGCTCAAGGACGCCGACGGCACTCCGTACCTGCTGCTCTCCGGCCCCGAGCCCGACTACCGCTGGGAGGCGTTCGCGGCTGCCGTCCGGGCTTTGGTCGAGCGTTTCGACGTACGTCTCGTCGTCGGCATCGGCGCCGTGCCGATGGGAGTGCCCCACACGCGTCCGGTCATGATCACGACGCACGCCACCCGCTCGGACCTCGTCGACCGGCCCAACCTGTGGCGGGCCCAGCTGCTGGTGCCGACCAGCGCCCAGTCGTTGCTCGAGCTGCGACTCGGCGAGGGCGGTCACGACGCGATGGGCTACGTCGCTCATGTGCCGCATTACCTGAGCCAGCTCGAGTTCCCGACCGCTGCGGTGGCGTTGCTGGCCGCGGTCGCCGAACGTTCCGGGCTCCGGCTGGACTTGACCGCGCTCGCCGAGTCCGCCGAGTCGACGCTGGCCGAGATCGACGAGCAGGTGGCCGATCAGGACGACGGCTCGGTGCTGTCGGGTCTCGAGGAGCAATACGACGCCTTCGCCCGCGGCGCATCCGAGTCGCTGCTCGCGACCGAGGGCCCGCTGCCGACCGCCGACGAGCTCGGTCAGCAGGTCGAGCAGTTCCTCGCCGGGCTGGACGACCCGCACGACGAGCGGGAGTGACGCCGCCCGTCGCCGTTCTGACAGGATCGACGGGTGCCCACCTCAGTCGCCGAGCTTGTCGACATCCTTGACCTCGAGACGATCGAGGTCGACCTGTTCCGCGGCGCACAGCCGTCCGGCTCGACGATGCAGCGGGTCTTCGGCGGACAGGTCGCCGCGCAGGCACTGATGGCGGCGAGCCGTACGGTCGAGCCGGCCCGGCACGTGCACTCGCTCCACGCGTACTTCCTGCTCGGCGGCGACACGTCGATCCCGATCGTCTACGACGTCCAGCGGATTCGGGACGGTGGCTCGTTCAGCACCCGCCGGGTCGAGGCCCGTCAGCACGGGCGGGTGATCTTCTATCTCACCGCGTCGTTCCACGTCGACGAGCCCGGGTTCGATCACCAGGACCCGATGCCCGACGTACCCGCGCCGGAGGACGCCGCCGACCTCGCCGAGCTGCTCGGCCGGATCAGCCAGCGCGCCGCCGACTCCTGGCGGCGGGAGTGGTCGGCCCTCGACGTGCGCTACATCGGCGACTCCCGTCCCGGCGGCGCGCTCCCGGCCGGTGAGCATCCGGCGCAGGCCCGGCTGTGGTTCCGGACCGACGGTGAGTTGCCCGACGACCCGGTACTCAACAGTTGTGTACTGGCGTACGCGAGCGATCTCACTCTGCTCGGCTCGACGCTGATCCCGCACGGCGTGATCATCGGGTCGCCGACGATCCGAGCCGCCTCGCTGGACCATGTGATGTGGTTCCATCGGCCGGTGCGCGCGGATCAGTGGCTGCTCTACGACCAGCAGTCGCCGTCGGCCCAGGGCGGCCGTGGTCTGGCGACCGCCCGGATCTTCGCGGCCGATGGCACACTGGTCGCGACGGCCGCCCAGGAGGGCCTGATCCGGCCCGAGAAGGCGGCCGGAGACACGCCCAAGCTGCCGAGCCGAACCAGCAGCACGGCCTCCCGCTCCGCATC